>SKNE01000179.1 GCA_007120675.1 Bacteroidales bacterium | reverse complement strand
TAAACCCGATTCAGGGATTACACCATGCTTTTTTTTTTTTTTTTTTTCGCCATCCAGCAGGGCACTGGTAATCTCCTTGTTCCAGCTGGAAACAAGGATGCCGAAGCGCAGATCGGCTCCATCCGGAACCTGGTCTCCCTGGTAGATGCTGAGGTTCTTTTGCTTGGCCATGGTCTGTTAGATGAATATTTGTTAGGATCATCCAGCAACAGCTGGTAATGACTGAATAATATTCCTGGTAGTCCGGATGGTAGAAGAGCGGATATCCGGATGTCAAAAGAAAGCAGACGATCGCCCGAAAAATGCTATAAGCTGGCCTTGGCCCTGGCTATGAACCTTTCTATATCGCGGCCTTCAGTGGTGTTGGGGTAATCATTCTGAATGCGTTCGTAGCGCCTGAGGGCTTCAGTAAATTCACCCTTGTATTCGTACAACATACCCGCTTTGAGCAGGAAGGCCGGGGTGGTGAGTTCGTTGGGCTCGAAGCGGTATGCCCTCCGGTAGTAGCGTGCAGCGCGTTGCAGGTCACCCAGCTCCCAGTAGGCATCGCCGATGGCGCCATAGGCCATGGCCCCAAGCATTGCATCCCTTTTCCGGAAATTCTTCAGGTGGTCTATGCCCTCTTCATGTTCTCCCAGGCTGATCAAACTGATGCCGGCATAATAGCGGGCCAGGTTCGATGCCTTGGTCATGCGGTAATCTGATATGATATCCAGGAATCCGGGGTATTCTCCATCACCTTCCAGTGCCCGTTCAAAATCACCACGCTCGAAGTACTTTTCTGCCATGAACATTTCTGCCAGGCCTTCCCTTTCGCGGGGTTCAAGAATGAAGCGGGTATACCCTATGTAGCCTGCAATGAGGAGCACGATAATGGCTACGGTGTAAATGATCGTGTTCTGATTGCGCTCAATGAACTGTTCGGATTTACTCAGCGCCTCTTCAACCGCCACAATATTCTTGTCGTCTTCTTTCTTCTTTTTTGATTTTGCCATGTGGTATTGGTTTTTAGGCTGCAAAATTACACTAATTTTGTTTGCTGCAATGCATTTTGCTGAAATTTTTCCGGCCTGTATACCATAGCTGTCCGGCGTCCGTTTTTTGTAAAAGACACCAGTTATATCCCATGATACATCGCAGGACTTTCTCGGTTTTTTTCCTGCTGATACTGATCAGCACTTCATTTTTCTCTTGCCGTGATGACGATTTTGACAGCGATCCGGCCATTCACCTGGGTTTTAGCAGTGATTCGCTTTTGTTTGACACCGTCTTTACCACCCTTGGATCTGCCACCCGATCATTCAAGGTGTACAATGAACACAATCAGCGCGTGCGAATATCTTCCGTGCGCCTGATGGGCGGACCGGGATCTTATTACCGGATGAATGTGGATGGCCGGTCCGGTACCCATCTAAACGATATCGATATCGAAGCCAGGGACAGCTTATTTGTTTTTGTGGAGGTCACAGTGGACCCGGTTAATCAGAACCTGCCCCTGACCATAGTGGACAGCATCGAGTTCAACACCAACGGAAACCTCCAGGATGTGAAGCTGGTGGCCTGGGGACAGGATGCCCATTTCATTCACCCCAACTATACCACGCCCGAGGGCCTGGCCTACCATCGCATCAGTGAAGATACAGAGTGGACGGCCGACTTGCCTTATGTGGTCTACGGACTGGCCGTGGTGGATCCTGATGTAACCCTGAGTGTGAGAGAAGGTGCCCGGATCCATTTTCACAACAATGCCAGCCTGGTTTGTCAGCCCCGCTCAACCCTCAGGGTGGAGGGAACGGCGGAGCAGCCGGTGGTTTTCCAGGGGGACCGACTGGAAGCTTTTTACCAGGAGCAGCCGGGTCAGTGGGGACGTATATGGCTCAGGCACACCAGCAAGGACCATTTGATTGAGCACGCCATCATTAAAAATGCTTCCGTTGGATTGCATATTGACAGCATCGGCAGCACCACAGAGCCCACTTTACGAATTCGCAATACGGTGATCAGGAACATGAGTTTTGCCGGCCTTTTTGCCCAGGGAAGCCATGTGGTGGCGGAGAACCTGGCAGTTTCCAACATAGGGGAGTATGCCCTGCTGCTGACCCTGGGGGGACGTTATGATTTCAGACACACGACCGTGGCAAATTATTACCGGATCGACATCCGAAATACCCCCTCGCTGGTTCTCAACGACTACTATATCGACCAGGACGGCAACCTGCAACACCGCCCTTTCGACGAAGTGTTTCTTGGCAACACGATCATCTACGGAAATAACCAGGAGGAGATAGTTTTCGATCTGCACGAAGAAGACTTGACTGCCTACACCTTCGACCATTGCCTGATCCGCACGCAGATGGACACTTCCAGCCCTTCCTTCATCAACACCCTGGTGAACCAGGACCCACTGTTCAACGACAACCAGTTACACGATTTCAGGCTGACAGAAGATTCGCCAGCCATCGGTGCCGGCAACCCGGACATCGCTTCAGGAATCCCCTATGACCTGCTTGGCAATGACCGGACACAGCGCACCGACATCGGTGCCCTGCAGTATGAGCCCATAGATGAAGAGGAATAATTTATACCGCCTTATTTCAGGATCTTCAGCAAGTCTGAGCCTATTTCAGCGGGCGATTCCACCACGTGGATGCCGCAATCGCGCAATATCTCCTTTTTGGCCTCGGCCGTATCGTCCTTCCCCCCGATGATGGCACCTGCATGGCCCATTGTACGCCCTTTTGGGGCAGTGGCCCCGGCGATGAAGCTGATCACCGGTTTGGTGCCATGCTCCTTGATATAGTAGGCCGCTTCGGCCTCCATGCCTCCGCCAATCTCACCGATCATGATGATGGCCTCAGTGCCTTGGTCTTCCATGAGGAGCTGAACCGCTTCCTTCATGGTGGTGCCGGGGATGGGGTCTCCGCCAATGCCGATACAGGTGCTTTGTCCCAGGCCCGACTTCGTAACCTGGTCGACAGCTTCGTAGGTAAGCGTTCCTGAGCGCGACACAATGCCTATTGTGCCTTTATTGTGTATGAAACCGGGCATAATACCCACCTTGGCCTCACCAGGTGTGATCACGCCAGGACAATTGGGACCGATGAGCCGCGATGGCCTGCCTTCCAGGTATTCCTTCACTTTCAGCATGTCCTGCACAGGAATGCCTTCCGTGATGCATACGATGACCCCGATGCCTGCATCGGCCGCCTCCATGATGGCATCGGCGGCAAAGGGCGGGGGTACGAAAATGACGCTCACATCAGCCCCTGTTTGTTTTACGGCTTCATCGACCCGGTTAAACACTGGCCTGTCCAGGTGGCTTGTACCCCCTTTGCCGGGGGTTACTCCGCCTACTACGCTGGTGCCGTATTCAATCATCTGACTGGCATGAAAAGTGCCCTCAGAGCCGGTAAAGCCCTGTACGATCACTTTTGAATTCTTGTTTACAAGTACGCTCATGGGATATGAATAGATAGATTTTTCGATGAATCAATGTCAAAATTATTCATTTTTCTGAAAGAAGGAACAATCGCTTGCAGAAAAGGTTGCCGGTTTGGCGTGGGATGGGCTGTGTGTCAATTGAAAAATGTCGCGTAAATTTGATAGAAAAACCAACGACATGCAAACACACAGCCACGATGATACCATTTGCGCCCCGGCTACGGCGCCCGGACAAGCTGCCATCGCCATCCTGCGCCTGAGCGGTCCGGAT
>SKNE01000066.1 GCA_007120675.1 Bacteroidales bacterium | reverse complement strand
GAAATGCCGAGAATTCTTTCGGCTGCAGGGTTGGCTGATATGATGCTCCCATCAGCTGCCTGGTGTATGACGCCTTGCGTCATGGTTTCAAAAAGCAGGTGAAACATCTCCTCCTGTTCATCCAGGGCTTTGGCAATGCTAACCGCACTTGAAATGTCAACAATACTCACCAGTACACGTGAATAATCGTGTTCGTGTCCGTACGTAACGCGCCAGTAAAGTTGGACATCCAGCTTCGACCCATCCAGGGCAAGATGTGTCTTCTGGGTATAAAGTTCCACTTTGCCTTCCGCTATGCCAGTGAGGGCATAAATGAAGCTTTCGTAAGATTCTTCTGAAAAGATGGTAGTGATGTTATTGAAAAAAGAAGCCTTGCTTTCGGCCTTGTAGAGTTTGAGCGTGGCCTTGTTTACGTCAATGATTTTTACCTTGCCAGCCAGCTCTTTTACCAGGTCTGGTCTTTGCAAGAACCATTTGTTCAGGTCCGATACCTTATTTTCTTTGATGGCATCTATTTCCCTTTTTACTTCAGAGAAATCTTCCTCCCATATTGAAACCGGGGATTCAGAAAATAACTGACGATATTTTTCTTCCGTTATTTTTAACCCCGCCTTGGCGTTGTTTAATTCAGCAATTGCTTTTACGTTGGCAGCTTTGAGTGACCTGTTTTCTTCCCTGAGCTGCTTCAATTCCCTCAATAAGACTTCTTCTCTGCGTGCTGACATAATGTTTGAGTTAGATTAAGTGATTGTCCAGCGCATTAAAAAAAGCATATCAGTTACTTGGCTTGATCTTCAATATGTTAAAAAAAATTTGCATTGCAAATGCATCACCCCTTTTTCGCCCGTTTGCGTTCATGCTCATCCAGGAGGATTTTGCGCAGGCGAAGTGATGTTGGGGTTACTTCGATGTATTCATCTTCGGCAATGTATTCCATTGCCTCTTCCAGTGAAAATTTAACGGGTGGCGAAATGCCCATTTTTTCGTCGCTGCCGGCTGCCCTGACGTTAGACAGCTTTTTTGTGTGAATCACATTCACGGCCAGGTCGTCCTGCCGGGTGTTCTGGCCAATGATCTGACCGGCATACACTTTCTCATTGGGATGGATGAAAAACGTGCCTCTCTCTTGCAGCCTGTTAATGGAATAGGCTATGGCCGTTCCGGTTTCCATGGCGATGAGTGATCCGTTCCGGCGACCACCAATCTCTCCTCTCCACGGCCCAAAGCCTGTAAACCGGTGTGCCATGACAGCCTCTCCTTCGGTAACGGAGAGCAGGTTGTTTTGTAATCCGGTTAGTCCGCGCGAGGCGATGTTGAACACCATGTGTGTCCTGTCGAGCTTGTTCTGCATGCTCACCAGCTCCCCCTTGCGGGCAGACACCAATTCGATCACCTTCCCGGAAAAATCAGACAAAACGTTGATGGTTAGTTCTTCTATGGGCTCACACCTGACCCCGTCTATTTCCTTCACGATCACCCTGGGTTGTCCCAATTGCAGCTCGTAGCCTTCACGACGCATGTTTTCAACCAGTATGGCCAGGTGGAGGATGCCCCGTCCGTAAACCACATAGGCGTCGGGCGAGGAGGATTCCTCGACCCTTAATGCCAGGTTTTTCTCCGTTTCAAGATAGAGCCTGTCGCGCAAGTGCCGCGAGGTGACATATTTCCCCTCCTTTCCGAAGAAGGGAGAATTGTTGATGGTAAACAGCATGCTCATCGTAGGCTCGTCCACGGCGGTTGGTACCAGGGTTTCAGGGTTTTCGTAGTCGGCAATGGTGTCTCCTATGTCAAATCCTTCAGGGCCCAGCACAGCGCAGATTTCACCGGCGTGAATGGCGTATTTGATGCGTTCCTTTCCCAGTCCCTCAAAAACGTAAAGCTCCTTGACCTTCGACTTTTCAACGCGCCCGTCCCTTTTCACCAGCGATATGTTCATGCCTGCCTGTATGCTGCCACGCAGTATGCGCCCTACGGCAATGCGCCCGGTATATGATGAATAATCCAGCGAGGAGATCATCATCTGCAGGTTGCCCTCGGGTACAACCGGCGGTGGGATGTGCTCCAGGATGACATCCAGGAGTTGACTCACATCTTCGGTTTCCTTTTGCCAGTCGTCCGACATCCAGCCCTGCTTGGCCGAACCGAAGACTGTTGGGAAGTCGAGCTGGTCCTCGCTGGCGCCCAGCGAGAACATCAGGTCAAAGACGGCCTCCTGTGCAGCATCCGGATCACAGTTGGGTTTATCCACCTTGTTCACGATCACGATGGGTTTCTTGTTGAGCTGCAGGGCCTTTTCAAGTACGAAGCGGGTCTGTGGCATCGGTCCCTCGAAGGCATCTACCACCAGCAGTACCCCATCGGCCATATTAAGCACACGCTCCACCTCTCCGCCAAAATCAGAGTGGCCCGGCGTATCAATGATGTTGATCTTTACCCCTTTGTAACGAACGGAAACATTCTTGGCCAGTATGGTGATGCCCCGTTCACGTTCCAGGTCGTTGCTGTCCAGGATGAGCTCACCCATTTCCTGGTTGTCCCGAAAAAGCTTTACCTGGTGCAGAATGCGGTCAACCAGGGTGGTCTTGCCGTGGTCTACATGTGCGATGATGGCGATGTTGCGGATTGCTTGCATGATGATGTTTTCATGAAAAGAAAGCAAAATTACTCTATTTTCATGAGTGATTTGAATAGCATGTGGCGCTGGAAGCCAAAATCATTGCAAAACATTATCCCCGGTTATCCTGATGGCAATGGCGCCAAGCGGTGCGGTTATGATAATGGCCAGCACTGCAACGGCCAGGATGAACCCCACTCTAACTTCAGCGCTGGTAAGCCGACTTTTGCCAGGGATTTCCGTTTTATTCCCAGTCCTGCCCTGAGCAGAATGACTACCAGGGCTATTTTTCGAAGATCCCCCGACATCATCATGATGCTTTCATCGATCATGTCGATCCCATAAGGACCCATGAGTATCCCGGAAAGCAGCACGCCCAATATGCCGGGAAGCTGCATCCTGGCAAACAACTGATGAAACAGGATTCCGAAAATGACGATTAAGGATAAACTCAAAGCCATACGACAGGTCATTTATTCCCCTCACCAAAGGTAGTAAAATAATACCCCATCATAAGGGACAGGTGTGAGCCTGTTCCGGGGTTTTGCATGCCGGTCAGGCCGTCAGCCGGGTTTCAAGAATTTGAAGGCAGGATGGGTTGTCGAAATTGATCTTAATCCCGGGATTTTCATATCTTACATCCCATCACTGAAAAAATGCTGTATGAATTTCTCTGAATTGTTGCTGAAACGGGAGAGTGTGCGCAGGTATAAGAACAAGCCGGTTTCAACGGATGATATTGAACTGATCATGGAGGCCTGCCGCCTGGCACCTTCGGCCTGCAATTCACAGCCATGGCGCTTTGTTGTGGTGACCGATCCTGGGATCAGGGAGAAGCTGGCCCGTACAACCTTTGGTAAGGTTCTGCGCTTCAACCATTTTGTGAAGCAGGCACCGGTCATCGTTGCCCTGGTTGCTGAGCCACCCAACTGGTTGTCAAAAATTGGCAGTAGTGTAAAGGACAAGGACTTCTACCTCATGGATATAGGCATTGCAGCTGAGCATTTCTGCTTGCAGGCTGCCGAACTGGGCCTGGGAAGCTGCATGATCGGCTGGTTTGATGAGCCCGGGGCAAAACAGTTGCTGCAGATTCCGGGTAAAAAACGGATTCCACTGCTG
>SKNE01000148.1 GCA_007120675.1 Bacteroidales bacterium | reverse complement strand
AGCTCCGTCCGACGGTCAGGTTCCGTTGTCGACAGGGCCTTTTCATATAAAAAGTTATATTCATCATTGAAAAAGTGGGTGTAATTAGGGCCTGCAGGAGATTTGTTGGCGCTGTGAAAGAGGGCCAGGTAGTTTTCGGGATCCGGGTAGTCGGCTATCCAGGACCCCCTGAAAAAGGGGGCTTCTGCCTTGGCCATCATTTCGCGCAGGGTGGCGGGGGGCATCACGTCGATGGCAATGGAAATACCGATGCGCGCCAGCTCAAACTGCAAATACTGGGCGATGTCCTGGTAGGCCTGGTTGGTGTGCAGTGTGATGGTGGGCAGGCCCTCTCCGCCGGGATAGCCAGCCGCCTCCAGCAAGGCCCTGGCCTTTTCCGGCTGGTATGTGTAACCCCCCTCGTTGCTGGTGAATCCAGGCATGCCGAGCGGAACAAAGCCCGCATGCGCTGGTATACCGATGTTGTTGCGCATGAAGGCAATCATCTTCTGCCTGTCAAAGCCATAATTGATGGCCTGCCTTACCCTTCGGTCAAACAATGGCCAGTCGTCAGGCAATTGTCCGGATGTTTGCAAAAAACCCAGGTATTCGGAATTCAGGAAAGGCATGCGGATCATTTTGATCCTGTCCCTGTATTTTTCCTGGAGCTGTCCATCCGGCGTGAGGAGCTCATCCTGGTAGCTGGCATCCACCCTGGTTAAGAGATCCAGCTCACCCTTGATGAATTCCAGGAAGGCCGTTTGCCTGTCCATGATGAAGCTGATGGATACGGCGTCCAGGTAAGGAAGCCGCTCCCCGTTCTCTGTTTCGAAATAGTGGTCGTTTTTCCGGTAGACCAGCCTGACACCCTCCTTCCACATGGCGAACCGAAAGGGGCCCGTTCCCACCGGATTGCGCCTGAATTCACGACCATAGTGATCGATGGCTTCCCTGGGCACGGCAGCACAGTACTGCATGCTCAGCAAGGCCAGGAAGGGCGGGAAGCTTTGCTGCAGCCTGATCACAAGGGTGGTATCGTTGGGTGCCGTCACATCCAGCGATCCATCAGGGCGCCTGGCCACCTGGTTCATTACCCAGGCACCCGGTGCATTCAGGCCCGGGTCCACCAACCGGGACAGGCTGAACACCATGTCATCAGCCACCAAACGGCGACCTTTGCCACCCGGGAAACAGGGGTTATCATGAAAAAACACATCGTCCCGAAGGAAAAAAGTGTACCTGCGGCCATCGTCCGAGATATCCCAACGCCTGGCCAGGGCGGCCTGTACAGCCAGCTCCTCATCCAGCTCAACCAGGCTGTTGAATAACTGCGAAACAGCCCAGATATTGGCCTGGTTCCTGGCAAAGGCCGGATCCAGTGAGGTGATGTTCTGATCCTCATTGTACCGCAATACGCTCATCCCCTCTGAATCCTCCCACGGGGGACCACAGGCCTTTATCAGCAAAAGCAGGCAAAGGACACTCACGGCTGTTAACCTGGCTGTTAGGGGATGATGCAGACTGTATATGGGATGGCTTCGGACCATGGGTTCCGGGGTTAAGCTTTTTTCACCTTCTCCCCCATCATGTGGGGAATGACGGCTTCGTACAATTCAATCAGTTCACTGAGGTCGCCATAGCTTTCCCCGTCGATGATGGCCTGCTGTCCCCCCACTTCGCCCAGCAAACTGAAGTCCGTTTCGGTGCGGGCCATGGTCTCTGCCAGCAGCCCTTCATTTTCGGGACGCACCGAGACCAGGACCCTGCTTTGGCCTTCACCAAACAAGAAAGCATCCTTCCTGATCTCATGGTCGGTATCCACACTAAACCCCAGCCTGTTGACCATGGCGGACTCAAACAGTGCCACAAACAGGCCACCATCCGACAGATCATGGGCTGACTCGATGATATGCTGCCTGATGAGCGTTTTCACAGCCTCCTGCAGCTGATACTCTTCCTCGAGATCGAAATGGGGAGCTGGCGATAACTTCACGCCGTGATAGCTGTAGAGGTATTCGGAGCTGCTGATCTCTTCCCGGGCAGTGCCAATGAGGTAGATCAGGTCGCCTGCCTGGCGGAATCCTGCCCCTGTCATCCGCTTCTTGTCGTGCAGTACGCCCAGCATGCCAATCACCGGTGTGGGAAAAACCGGCAGGGTACTGCCGCCGGTGCTGTACTGGTTGTAGAAGCTCACATTGCCGCCGGTCACAGGCGTATTGAAGCGCTCACACGCCTTGCTCATCCCCTTGATGGCCCCAACGAACTGCCAGTATACCTCAGGGTTGTACGGGTTGCCAAAGTTGAGGCAATTGGTGATGGCCAGTGGCTCTCCCCCGCTGCAGACGATGTTTCGTGCGCTCTCAGCGACGGCGATGGCGCAGCCTGTTTCAGGATCGGCGTGCACGTAGCGTGGATTGCAATCGACCGTGAGCGCCAGTGCTTTCCCGGTCCCTTTCAGGTTCACCACACCGGCATCTGCCATCTTGTTGGTGGACATGTTTTTTGTGCCCACCATGCTGTCATACTGCTCTGCCACCCATTTCCTGGAGGCAATATTGTGGGATGAGAGCAGGAAGCGGGCCACTGCCGGCAGATCGTCCGGCTCTTTCACCTGGCTGATGTGAAAGCGGTCCTTTTCCTTAAAATAGGCCGGCTCAGCGTACTCCCTTTCATAGACAGGCGCACCGCCCCCCAGCACCAGCGAGTGGGCTGGTACCCGGGCCACCAGCTCTCCGTGAAAGTAATAATTCAGCATACCCCCTTCTGTCACTTCACCGATCTGCACACAGTTCAGGTCCCATTTGTCGAACACCGCCTTCACTTCCCCCTCCCTGCCTTTTGTGGCGACCACCAGCATGCGCTCCTGCGATTCACTAAGCAGGATCTCAAAGGGCTGCATGTCCTGCTGCCTGACAGGCACCCTGTCCAGGTGAATGTCCATTCCATGCTCCCCTTTGGCCGACATCTCCGAGGTGGAGCAGGTGATTCCTGCAGCCCCCATGTCCTGCATACCCACCACCGCACCGGTCTTGATCACCTCCAGTGTGGCCTCCAGGAGCAGCTTTTCCTGGAAGGGGTCGCCCACCTGTACGGCCGGAATCTTATCGGCCGACGACTCCGTGATGTCTTCGGAGGCGAAGGTGGCACCGTGGATGCCGTCCTTCCCCGTTGAGGAGCCCACAATGAATATGGGGTTGCCCTTGCCAAAGGATATGGCGGAGATGGTATTCCCTGTCTTTACCACACCCACCGACATGGCATTCACCAGCGGATTCTCCGTGTAGCATGGATCAAAAAAGACCTCACCCGCGACGACCGGCACGCCAAAGGCGTTGCCATAATCCCCGATCCCTTTTACCACCCCCTTCATAAGCCACTTGGTGCGCTCTTTCCCCGGGTCACCGAAACGCAATGAGTTCAGCTGGGCGATGGGGCGCGCACCCATGGTAAAGATATCCCGGTTGATGCCGCCCACACCGGTGGCGGCACCCTGGTAAGGTTCCAGGGCCGAAGGGTGATTGTGGGACTCAATCTTGAAAGCGCAGGCCAGTCCGTCACCCAGGTCCACCAGTCCGGCATTCTCCTCCCCCGCCTCGGCCAGCAGGTGATCGCCCTTTCGTGGCAGGGTCTTCAGCCACCTGATGGAGTTTTTGTAGGAACAATGCTCCGACCACATCACCGAGTAGATGCTGAGCTCGGTAAAATTGGGCTCCCGGCCGAGATAATCACAGATGGCTTCGTATTCGCCTGGCGAAAGGCCAAGTTGTTTTGCCACTTCAGGGCCTGTTTCACTGGGTACATGGTCTTTGTTCATTGGCTGACTGATTGGGTTAATGGGATGGACAAAAATACATAAAGTAGTCTTGTCCCTGGAATTATTCGGGGTGATGCCCCTTGTTTGGTCCCCGGAACAGTCGGGGTGATGCCCCTTGTTTAGTCCCCGGAACAGTCGGGGTGATGCCCCTTGTTTAGTCCCCGGAACAGTCGGGGTGATGCCCCTGTTCGGCCTTGCCATCTTCAGTGAGCTGCACCAAAGACTCCCGCCCCCGCTATTGGAACGGTGCAGAAGCAGCTTTCGCTGCGGCTGGTTACCGGTTGATTGTCCTGGGAGCCTGGGAAGACAGGCTCTAAGGGCTGGCGTGTGGCCTGATCTGTTCGCGCATCACCCGGAGGAATCGATCCGTTTCCTCGTGGTGTGGTCTGTGGGCCGACTCTTCAAACCATATCAGGGTTTTGCCCGCCGGTGCTTCCAGTACCTCAAAATAAGCTGCAGCAAGTTCTGCGGACACCACCACATCATGACGACCCAGTAAAAAGTATACCGGCACACCGATGGACGGGACCGAATCTTCCAGGTTGAGCTCTTTTAAATCCTCCCAGAGCTCTTCGGCGCTGAAATAAGGCATCAGCACCATGTTCAGCTTATCCGGCAGTCCGTATTCCGGTGCCGTCAGGGTGCGCAACACATAAGCCAGGTCAATGTAACGGTCCATCGGATCCACCTCCCTGACCACACCGCCATAATTGTATACCCACCTCCTGACCAGCAGGGCATCACGCAGGCTGTAGTTCCGGGGCAGGGTATCCACCCGCTCCATTTGCCTCAATGCCCTGCGATCGTCTCGCTCTGCGGCCTCCCGCAGGACATATTCGTAGCATAATCGCTCGTTGAGGAATGGGTTCACGCTTTGACCGGTCGACACATAGGCATAAAGCCTGTCGGGATGCGTAGCAGCGTATTTGGCTCCCACATTACTGCCCCAGGAGTGGCCCCATATGAACAGCTTCTCTTTGTCCAGGAGGGCGCAGACATATTCCACCAGTTCGTGGGTGTCGGCAACAAAATCATCCACACTAAGCGATTTCACAGGCAGTCGCCAGTTAAAGGACCCCCCGGTGCCCCTTTGCTCCCAGTAAACCATGGTGAAGTGTGATTCCAGTTCACGCATCACCCCGCTGGCCTGATCCACTGGAAATAAAGGAAATCCGGGTCCCCCATGCAGGAAAAGCATCACCGGGTTGTCTTTGTCATGTCCCCTGATCATCACAGATTGACGAACCCCTCCCAGATTTATCCGCTGGAAATAGTGCACACCCCGTTCCGAGATGTAAGCGCTGCGGTAGGCCCTGCACGAAAACAGCAGGGCAATGAGCAGCACGCTCAAACCGGGTATTAGCAAAGTCCTTATGTGTAGTCGACTTAACTGCATCCCTGCATGGTTTTTTTACTATCCAATGTGACCATTCCGGCTTGCGGCTCCCTTCAGCCAACGCCCCCTTTGTATGAAAGCCAATGCACCCCGGTCACAGGATTCCGCAACCTGTAAACGGCCGGCTGCAGGCAAACATTATGTCGCCGCCAAAACAAAAATACTCGAATTTCTTTTGCCCGTCCGGGGCAATTTTGAGTGACAAAATTTCGTGTACTTTTGTAGAACACGCATGCATTGGGCCTGTGAGTCAAAGAATGCCATCATGAAGAAATTGCACAAGCTGGTCATCACCTCCTATGTCGGGCCATTTGTGGTTACCTTCTTCATTGCCCTTTTCATATTGCTCATGCAGTTTTTATGGAAGTATATTGACGACCTGGTGGGCAAGGGCCTGGAATGGCATGTCCTCGGTGAGCTGTTTTTTTACCTGTCGGCAACCTTTGTACCCCTGGCCCTGCCCCTGGCCGTTTTGCTCTCTTCCATTATGACCATGGGCAAGATGGGAGAACATTATGAGCTCGTGGCCTTTAAGTCGGCTGGCATTTCCCTGAGACGGATCATGTGGCCCATGGTCATGATCTCTTTCGTGCTGGTGTTGGCTGCATTCTTCTTCTCCAACAACGTATTGCCGGTGGCCAACCTGAAGAGCCTTTCCCTCCTGTATGATGTGCGTCAGCAGCGACCGGCCTTCCACATCACCGAAGGCATCTATTACCATGGAATAGATCATTTTGTCATCCGGGTAGACGAAAAAGTGAATGGGGGCAATACCTTGCGCGGCATCAAGGTATACGACCACAGCGACAGGCGGGGCAATACCAACCTGACGCTGGCTGAGTGGGGCACCATGGCCATGACTGCCGACAAGCGCTACCTTGTCCTATCCCTTTACAACGGAACAAACTACCAGGAGGCAGGTGAGGGCAACCTGCTGTCGCCCGACAGGCCCTTTCAGCGTACCCATTTTGAGAAACAGGTCAGGAAGTTTGATCTCAGCATGTTTGACCTGGAACGGACCGATGAAGAGCTGTTCAAGGGCAATTTCCGGATGCTCAATATCAGCCAGCTCATCTATTTTGAAGATTCGCTCTCCACCGAGCTGGACAGAAGAAAGGCTTCCCTGATCAACACCTACCGTCGTCGCTTCGGACACTATGCCCGGCCCGACACCACAGACTACGCAGCCCTTTCTCCCGAAAGCCTGCGTTTTGCCGACATGGCCTTTATCCGGCAGTCGCCTGTCAACGAACGCATGGTGATCAACAGCGCCATGGAGATGATCCGGAGCAACAGGGAGCATACCAGGAGGTCGCACCAGGAGTTCAGGGACCGTAAGCGCACCCTTGCAAGGTACCAGATAGAGTTCCACAGGAAATTTACCCTCTCATTTGCCTGTGTGGTCCTTTTCCTCATCGGCGCGCCACTGGGCGCCATCATTCGCAAAGGTGGGTTTGGGCTGCCGCTGGTGATCTCTGTACTGCTATTCGTGGTCTTTCACGTCATATCCATCATGGGTGAAAAGTTTGTCAGGGAGGGGGTCCTGGAGGCCCACCAGGGCATGTGGTTGTCGTCGATCATCTTATTGCCCGTGGGTATCCTGCTCACCATCAAGGCCACCACCGACTCATCCATCCTGGACACAGACAGCTACCTGCGACAATTTGAAAAACTCTTCTCCTTCATCCGGAAGAAAAACCCATCCTCATAAGCCCCATGCGTATCCTTCAACTTTGCCATAAGCCACCTTATCCACCATATGACGGGGGTTCCATTGCCATGCATCAATTGACCGACGGACTCATTAAGCGAGGAATGTCCGTTAAGGTGGCTGCACTGGATCCGTTCAGTGACGGACGCGAGAATGCGTTGCCTGCGGAATACATGGACAAAACCGCCTATGAAGCGCTGCCCATTGACACAAGCATCAGGCTGCATAAAGCCCTGTTCAACCTGTTCACCAGGCAGTCCTACAACATCTCCCGCTTCTACAGCAAGCAGGTGGAGGAGCGTATAGCCAAGATTTTGCAGCAGGATCATTTTGACATCATCCAGCTGGAAGGGCTCTACCTTACCCCCTATATTCCGGTAATCCGCAGGCACAGCGCCGCCTCCCTCCTCTTCAGGTCCCATAACATTGAACATTTCATTTGGGAGCGGCTGGCCAAAACCGCTCGTAACCCATTGAAAAAAATCTATTTAAGCATTCTTGCCCGGCGCTTAAAACTATTTGAAATGAAAACGGTGCACCAGGTAGATGGCCTGATCGCCATATCCCATGTGGACCTGCACTTTTTCAGGCAGAACGGCTTTTCCCATCCTGCGGTGACCATTCCCGTGGGAGTGGATGAACGGTGGCAGCCTGCCGGCGATAACCCCGGTGACAATTACACGGCCTTTCATATCGGCAGCATGGATTGGCGGCCGAACCAGGAAGGGCTTGCCTGGTTCATGGAAGAGGTGTGGCCACTGGTAGTCGCTGAAAAACCAGGCCTTGTCTTTGTCCTGGCCGGCAGAAATGTCCCCGGCGAATTTTACCGCTACCAGTCAGATCAAATCCGCATCCTGGGAGAAGTGGAAGATGCCCGTCATTTCATGCATGGCCACGGACTGATGATCGTACCATTAAGATCGGGAGGGGGTATGCGTGTCAAGATCATTGAGGGGATGGCCGCAGGGAAGGCCATTGTGTCGACAAGTATTGGTGCCGAGGGGATTCACTGCACACATGGCGAAAATATCCTGCTGGCCGATACAGCCGGCGAAATGGCTGAAGCCATCCTTTATTGCTTCAGCAATAAAGACGAAATGATCAAACTGGGGCGCAATGCAGCTTCTTTCGCCCAGAAAAACCATTCGGTACCTGTTTACATGGATCACCTCATTGAGTTTTACCAGGCATTTTCAGAGAAGTAAGGGGGATAATTAATACCTTTGCGGCAGTGGAGATCGCTTGCCAGTTGCAACACTGAGGCAAGGCAAAAATTTCGCTGTGTTGAGAAGGAAGATTCTTGTTATCCTTTCCAGGATCCCTTATCCACTTGAGAAGGGGGATAAGCTCAGGGCGTTCTATCAGCTCAGGGAGCTCGCACAAAACCATGACCTGGTTGTTTGTGCACTGAGTGATTCGCCGCCTGAGGAGAAAGCGTACGACATATTGGGTGCTTTTTGCAAGGAGCTGCATTTCTTCAGGTTGGGCAAAACAGGGATCGCACGCAGGCTGGTGACGGCCTTTTTTGCCCGTAAACCATTCCAGGTGGCCTATTTCCACAGCAAATCCATCCATCGCAGCATCAGTCAAATCATCCGCGAACACCAGCCGGACCATATCTACTGTCAGCTGATCCGGACGGCGGAGTATGCCAGGCATTCCCATACCCACAAAACACTGGACTACCAGGATGCCTTTTCCGTCAACCTGCAGCGCAGGCTGCTGAGCGCAGCCTGGCACCTGAGGCCACTGCTGCAAATGGAGCAGAAGCGTGTCAGGCGTTATGAATCAGAGATTTTTGAATGCTTTGACAACAAAACAATTATTTCCTACCCTGACAGGGAGGGGATAGACCACCCTGGGCGTAACCAGATCACCGTCGTTCCAAACGGAGTGGATTTTGCGTTCTTCAGGCCTATGGAGCGGCAGAAGGATTACGACATTGTGTTTACGGGCAATATGGCTTATCCTCCCAATGTGGACGGGGCCGAATTCCTGGCCAGGGAGATCATGCCCCATGTCTGGGAAGAGTTGCCCGGTGCGAAGCTCGTTTTGGCTGGTGCCACGCCATCAAGAAAGGTCAGGGCCCTGGCGGGTCCCCTGGTAAGGGTGACAGGCTGGGTGGACGATATCCGGGAATATTATGCGCGCTCGAAGGTGTTTGTGGCACCCATGCAAATTGGCAGCGGACTTCAAAACAAGGTGTTGGAGGCCATGGCCATGCAGGTGCCGTGCATCACCTCCCCGCTGGCCAACAAAGCACTCATGGCAGAGGATGGCAGGGATATTCTCATTGGCACAAAGGCCGGTGAGTATGCCCAACTAATATTATCTTTGCTGAAGAATGAAGCCCGGCGCGCAGAATTAGGAAAACAAGGACATTCATTTGTTTATCAACACTTTAATTGGGAAAACACCTGCAAGACCCTGGAAAGTGTCATCACGGCTTAATTGTTTTTATCATGCAGAATCAGTTCAATACCATTGAGGAAGCCATCACAGACATCAGGGCGGGCAAGGTGGTGATTGTGGTCGACGACGAGGACCGCGAAAACGAGGGTGACTTTATCGCTGCCGGCGAAACCATCACCCCGGAGATTATCAACTTCATGGCGACCCATGGGCGTGGCCTGATCTGTGCTCCCATCACCAGGAAGCGTAGTGAGATGCTGGAGCTGGACCTGATGGTGCCGAAGAATACCGCTTTACATGAGACACCTTTTACCGTATCTGTGGACCTTAAAGGGAAGGGCTGCACAACGGGAATCTCCGCATCAGACAGGGCCAAAACGGTGAAGGCGCTGGCCGATCCGGAGACCAAACCCTCAGAGCTTGCCAGGCCCGGACACATTTTCCCCCTGCGTGCCCGTGAGGGAGGGGTGCTTCAACGGGCCGGACACACCGAAGCCTCCATTGACCTGGCAAGGCTGGCCGGGCTCCAGCCTGCCGGCGCCCTGGTGGAGATCATGAATGACGACGGCTCCATGGCCAGGCTCCCCGAGCTGTTTGAGATTGCCCAGCGGTTTGACCTGAAAATCATCTCCATAGAGGACCTGATCGCCTACAGGATCAAGAACGAAAGTCACATCTCCAAGGAGATCACCGTCGACCTGCCCACCCAATGGGGTCACTTTAAACTGGTGGCCTACAAACAAACCACCAACGACAAGCTTCACCTTGCCCTCACCAAGGGGGAGTGGACCTCAGGCGAGGAGATCCTTGTCAGGGTGCACTCCAGCTGCATTACAGGCGATATTTTTGGCAGCTGCAAATGCGACTGTGGCGGCCAGCTGCACCAGGCCATGCAAATGGTGGAGAAAGAGGGCAAAGGGGTTGTCCTTTACATGAACCAGGAAGGCCGTGGCATAGGTCTGCTCAATAAGCTGAAAGCCTATCACCTCCAGGAGCGGGGCAGGGATACCGTAGAAGCAAATATTGAACTGGGATTTAAGGCCGATGAAAGGGATTATGGCATCGGTGCACAAATACTGCGCGACCTGGGAGCCAGCAAAATCAGGCTCATCACCAACAACCCGGGAAAGAAAACAGGCTTGACAGGCTATGGCATAGAGATCACCGAAAATATTCCCATCGTGGTGCCCACCTCCGATCATTGCAAGGTGTACCTGGATACGAAGAAAAAGAAAATGGGGCATCTGTTCTAGGGCGGGACGGGGAATCACTGGTCCGCCTCGGTTACCGGCAGGGTACCGCGTAAACGCTGACTCCTGAACAGTTCATTCAAGCTGTCAAACTCCCTGCGGTAAAACACGCCGATGCCTTGCGTATAGGGGGCATTGGTGTTGATGATATCGAAGGTGTTGGAACGGTTGAAGGCCTTGACACGCAACTTGCCTTCAGGGGTGACCATGACCTCAATGTTCACGTCACCGATTATCTGGTTTGTTCCCTGTGTGGTTTGCCCGGTGGCTGTCTGGTTTCCCGCCACACCAAAATTGCCGTCTATGATCACCCTGTCGTCAAACAGCTGGGTGGACAGGGCCAGTTCCAGCTCCTGGCTGCTGATCTCATCACCCGGACGGTAGTTGACCCCGATATCGAAATCGGAGCTAATCTGCGACAGCCAGTTGCTCAGCTGGTTCGACAGCAGTTCTGAGGATGTGCTGCCCACCCCATAGCCCAGTGCCGTATTGTACTGATCGATGGTGGTGGGCATGAAGCGGTTTAATATCAAAAGGGAAAACACCTGGCGGTTCATCTCCTGCTCGGTGGTGATGAGCCGCTCGATCATCTCCCGCATATTTTCATCTCCTCCCGGTATGATGATCTCAAATGAAATGTCCGGGTTAAAGAGTTTTTCTTCCAGAATCAGCATTGTTTCCACCGGCACCCGGCGGCGGTACACCTCCATCGCCGCAGGGTCAATTCCTTCCCCTGCAAAGAGATCATAAAGGGATGTGCGCAGTCGATAGGCAGCACGCAGGTACACATCTGCTTCATTCAGGTCACCTGTCCAGCGTATATTGCTTCCCTGCTCAATGCGAAAACGTTTGTTGATGATGTTTTGTAACGTAAAGAGGTATTCACCATCCTGTATTTGGTAGTCGCCATAGATATAGAACGTGCCGTCAGACCGAACCTCCAGCCTCAAATCACCCTCTCCCCTTCCCCTGATGATGTCTCCGAACTGGTTGTCAAAAAAGAGCTGCAGCTCCGCTTCAGGGGTCACCTCCAGGTCAAAGTTCACCGTCAGCGAACCTGGCATTTCCGGCAACAAAAAGGGCTGCATGTCCTTTTCTTCATCCTGGCGAACGAAGGAGATAAAATGGCTTTGTCTCACCTCGCCACTGTTGCCCAGCGGCAGAAATATCCTGGTCCCCCGGTTTGTGCGTGCTGAGATATCCATCGTGATGTCATTGACCGGACCGTGAAGATGAGCCAGACCCGTAACCAGGCCTGTACCATAATAAATGGTGTTATGCCTCGCATCGGTATCCACCATCAGTGTCCCGTTTGGCCTGATATGCAGGTCCAGTCCGAAGTCAGTGAATGAGGAGTGCAAAATGTCTCCTGTCACCTCGGCCGTGTTTCCCAGTCTGTCCCTGAACATCGCCTGGTCAAAACGGAAAGAGGTTGGGGTAAAGGACACTTCCTGGTCCAGCTCAAAACCCACATTGAGGTAAGGAATAAAGATGGATGTTTCGGCCAGCCTGGCGCGGCCCGTGAGCAGCGGACCATCCAATGGTCCCCCCAGGTGAAGCTTGCCGGTGGCCAGCCCCCTGAAATCGGAAGCGAAGCTCCGCATGTAAGGACCCCATATGGACATTTTCATCCGGTCCAGCGCAATGTCCAAATCAAAGCCCTCCTGCGGTCCGGCAGTGCGGATAAAGCCCGACACAACGAGGGGGTCAGGATGCTTATCCTCATAATGGCTGAGGCGGCCATCCACCCTGAAGGCCTCCTGCTCATTATCCCAAATGCTGTGTAATTCAAAGTCTCCAAGCAGGACCTGGTTGAAGGTAAAGTCATCCACATGCAGCTCGGCACCAATGCTCAGGGGTGCCTCAAACAGTCCGGAGAAGCTCACATAGCCATCCAGCATCCCGCCAAAATAAAAATTCCTGTCCCCCATAAGGACTTCAGTATAGGCTACGTCAAAGTTGCCAAAGGACAGGTTCATCTTATGGGAGGGGTCATCGCTGAGCACCCCGTCGGCCATGATGAACTGGTTGTCGTGGTAGGCCATCAGTTGTGATATTTCCAGCCTCTTACCGTCCAGTATGATTTTATTGTCCACATTAAGCCGCCATGTATCCCCGTTGAAGTGGGCATGAGAGGGTAAAAAGCTGAAGTCAGCATATGACCGGTCATAAATATTGACTATCCCCTGCAATCTCCCGCCATCAACTGTTGCACTGTTTTTATCCGGATCCGCTCCCCACTGCATTGTCACCCCTGCCTTGTTTTCTCCCCACAGGCTTACTGCCTCCAGCTGATGCAAGATCAGGCTATCCGATAACATGAGCTGGTCGGCCACGAAAGAGAGCTTGTATTGCCGGTCATTAAGCTCCCCGGCCAGTGACCAGGACAACATTTGGCGCCCGGCAAGGCTGAGCAGGTCTGCATGCCCTTCAAAACCCAGGCTCTGCTCTTCTGAGTTGAAGTGGCCGCTCACCCAGCTGCCAGGGGAAAGGCTCACCGATGGAATGAAATAGTCGGTGATGGCCTGGCTGTCATTGAAACGGAGCGAGAACTGCAGGTCCTGGCTGCCATTTACCTGCCTGCTACCTACCGTCGGTTGGCTGGCGGACAAAACGGGCACAAAGGTGTGTGCAAAGCCCCTGAGAGAGGCAGGCAGCTGGCCAAAATGGATCTGGCCATGCAGGTCGGCATCCACCACACAGGAACGCAGCCTGAGGTGCTGGTTGTTT
>SKNE01000014.1 GCA_007120675.1 Bacteroidales bacterium | reverse complement strand
GTGTAATCGCCTGAATAGTCATTCACGCTGTACATGAAGCTCAGGGCAACCTCATCCACCCCGGAAGCGTCCAGCAGCGGTGTGATGGCCCTCAGGGTGCCCGTTTCACTGGGTGACCAGTTGAAGCGCAGCTCAGGGGCGGACTCTCCTCCTGCGTTATTGGTATTCCATGCACCCCAGTTGTTGTGTGTGCGCTGCCAGTTGGCCGGCATGGTGCCGTTGGCCTGTCCGGTGAAGTCCTCTTCGAAAGGCAGGCTGATGGCTGAAAAGGGAATGAAGCTTGCCTGTACGGTCTTGTTCTCATCCATCAAGATGGTGGTGGTGAAGCTGTCCGGGTCTTCCACATCGCCGGTCCAGCTGTCGAAGTCCCAGCCAAAGTCGGCCATGGCAATCAGATCCACCACGCTGCCCTCGGAAAAACTATAGGTACCCGGTGCGGGGGTGACACTGCCTTCGCCTAAGGGATCCAGCACGGTGAGTGTGAATATGTCGAAGCTACCCACGGTCACATCGTCAATATAGACCCAGTTGAAGGCCGCCTCATCTTCTTCGGTGATGTAGTAATTGAATGCCAGGTAGGTCACCCCATCCAGGGAACTGATATCCACGATATATTCTTCCCAGCTGTTGGTCAGGGACACCACCTGGAGCAGTGTGGCATTGGCATGCAGGTCATCCACGTTATCATAGACCTGGTCCAGTGCAAGGATGCGCATGTTTTCACGAACGCCGTCAGGGGCGCTGCTGGAGAATCCCTGGAACAGGATCTCCGTGGCTTCGGGGTTATCCAGGTTCAGGGGGGGTGTGATCAGCCACTCATCAGCCTGGTTGTCGGAAGCAAAGCCCTGGTAGGAGCGTGCGGAGAATTCGCCTGAGAAGCTGTGGGCGCTGGAGCGCTCCCAGTAGCTGCCTTCCACACCGTTCACCACTGTCCATCCTCCCACGGGCGCGGCCGGCTCGCCGGTCCACTCCGTTTCGAAGTCACCCATCCATGGAAACTCATTGATGGGGTCTACCTCATCGTCAGTTACCAGGGGCAGCTCCACCAGCTCACCGCCTGAGGCCAGGGCTACGTAAAGACCGAAGGCCGGGCCGTTGCTGTTGTCTTCCGGGCTGAGGAATCCGCTGGCAAGAACCACCAGGGCTTCACCTTGCAGCTCCAGTGCGGCCAGGGGCGCCTGGTAGGCGGCCACGGTCACTGTGCCGGTGGCGTCGCGCACTTCAATCACATAATCGTTGGTGGCCAGTTCCAGGTAACCGGCAAAGTCGCCAAAGCTGAAGTCGCCAATGATCTCACCATCCACAAAGGCGGTTTCCCATACACTCACCGTGGGGGCGTCGGTGGATCCGTGGAACACCAGCACGTCGGTGTTGTCCGGTTCGTTGGCAGCCTCCTGTCCCAAGTCATAAACAAAGAGTCCAAAAGGTTCCACCGGGTTATACCCTTCGGTGCTCACATTACCGGCGGCCACCACCACGTAGGTCTCGTCTGCATCGAAGTTCACGGTGATGGGTCCCACACCGTTATCGATGCCGGCACCGGCGGGTGCGATCACCAGGTCGAGGTCCACCCCGGCGGGCACGTCCATGAAGGGAGTGGCCTGGCGGAAGCCAACCTCTTCCAGGAAGAGGCCGCCGTTGACAAAGATGTCCACCTCATCCACCAGGGCGTCGGCCGAGTTATGGATGATCTGCAGGCGGGCAGAAGGATCCTCCGTCTGAAAAGGAGGCCATGCGTCCCGGGAGTCTTCCGGGGTAAAGCCGTTGTTGGCAAATACCAGGGCAGGGACTGCTGCAAATGCCATTGCAAGCACTGCCTTCACTAAAAAACTGTAGATCTTGATTCGCATTGCTAAGGGTTTTTGGTGAATAAAAAAATGGTTTGTTCAACTATTATGACAATTACTTAAACAAACACCCCTAGTGTGGAATTGTTTAAAATGCAAAAAAAAATTGGAAGACCACCTATTTTTTGAGGAAGGATTTAGTCTGGCTGAATGTTGGAGCGTCTGCCCGCAGCAGGTACAGTCCCTGGGGCAGGTGGTCCAGCCGGGTCATCACCTGGCCATCGCCCGGCTTGAGGATCTCCTGGTGAACCAGTTGTCCCAGCCGGTTGAAAACGGAGAGACGGACATGGTCTGCCTCCGCCATGTGCGCAGAACGGAGGTAAAGATGGTTCGTTACCGGGTTGGGATAGAGCTGCCATTCTTGGCCCTTGTCATTGAATTCTTCATCCGGTGGTGCCGGGAGTGCCTTGTTTTGTGGCAAGGTGATGGCCATGCGGCTTTCATCGGCGAAATGTATTTTTATGCCCTCCACGCTGCCCTGCCCCGGCCCCAGGGTGATGATGGAAGAGGTCTCAGCGGTGTAGGGCGCCATTTCTGCTGTTAGCACGTATTGTCCGAAGGGCAGGTTCACGAAGGTAAACTGGCCGCGATGGCCTGTGAGGCTTTCCCGGTATACGGCACCCTGGCTTGGACCCAGCAGCTTGACCGTGACATTGGATAGTCCTTCCTGGCAGGGGGCTTCATCCCCGCTGAACCAGGGAAAGCAATAAGCTTCCATGTCGAAGGGGTGGACGTCGTCCAGGGCAAAAGACCCAGTGATTGTCCCCTCACCCTGGGGCAACTGGTGTGGCGCGTGCTGCAGCCTTATGTCCAGTTCCCGGATATCGGACACCAGGTGATGCATATAGGCCTCCTGCCAACGGTTTTGTATTGGGTGGTAGGCACCCAGGAGATGCGTATGGAGCAGTGTGTCGGCCGGACTGTAAAAAACATATTGCCCTTCAAACAGTGCATCAAAATGAAAATGTCCCCCAGCCCCTGTGAATGCAATGCTCCTGGTGGGCTGATCAATTCCTTCGGGCATTCGTGTGGCGATGACCGGGTGATTCACCGGCTGTTCTGACCCGGCGTGGATGCGTCCCGATACGCTGTAAGTATCCCTTATCAACAGCTGGACAGGTGAGGAGGCTTCGCCACAATGGTCTGAGGAGGCCAGCAGCGTGAGTTTGACCCCGCCTGCTGCCAGGTCTCCCGGACCCGGCACATAGGTGGTGGACAGGCTGCCTGGATCACCGAAGGTGCCATCTCCATCGCTGGACCATTGCAAGTGGTTATAATGGCTGGCAGACGCACCCTCAGTAAGAAATACCTCTCCGGGGGCGATAATCACGTCCTCTCCGGCGTGGACCCGGGGAGGTGGCACCAGGTGAAGGAGGAAAGAGTCTGACAGGCTCGTGCCGTCCTTGCTCATGGTGAGCGTCAGTGTGACCAGGCCTGTCTCCCTGTCGTCGTTTCCCGGAAAATACAGTGGCCTGAGGGTGGCCGGGTTGCTGAATGCTCCGTCCCCGCTGGTAGTCCACGATACTGAGTCCGGGTTACCCGGGGCGGTGCTATGATGGATGTTATAGAGGGTTTGGGTGGAACAGATGCTGGCATTTTCCCCTGCCCAGGGCAGAAAGGTGGCCAGACTGTATGGACTTTCGTGGCCCATGTCCTGGGCACCGCTTGCAGGCCAGGATGCATCGATGGCTGTTACGGCAAGTTCATTCAGTTCGGTATGCGGAAGCAACGCCAGGGTGTCGGTAACAGGCTCTTCCAGGGCACCGGAAAAGGCGTAGTTGACCATCTCCCCAAAGTACACCCTGTACCCCGCCAGCTCTGCCTCAGGATTGCTTTGCCAGGTGATCCTGGTCTGACCGTGGACATGCTGGGCATGGACTCCGGCGGGCGGGGACATGGGGGCTCCGGGGGCTGGCT
>SKNE01000166.1 GCA_007120675.1 Bacteroidales bacterium | reverse complement strand
GTTCATCGCTGATGTGAGACCTCCTGAGTCCGGGGTATTCGCCCGTGTTTCGATCGTAGGTAATTTTCCCCACATAAATGCGCATTTCGTTCATGGTTCGCCGCTGGTTCTTCATGTCAAAGAAATGCACATAATAGGTCTGGTTATGCACCCCCCCATCGAAATAGGCGTCAAACTCAATGGTGAAGGCATCGGGCAGATAGTCTTCTTGGTTATCCCGGATCAGGGGCACTATCCCTTGACGGCTTGAGCCTTGCCGGAAGTATATCACGTTCTCCCCGTCAAATACGGCGTTTTCCGCCACTCCGCCCACCAGGTCCCATTTGCTGGGAAACTCGCCGTTTTTCTCCCCTTCCAGGTTGTCCTCAAATATGATGACATCGCCCGGCACGAAGTCGAAGGCTGTCCAGGTTAATACGGGAGCTGCAGGCTCCTCGTCCGCTACACCCGCCTGCCCCGGCTCTCCTGCTTGTGCGCCAGCACTGGTCTGCGCTGGATCTGTTGGCTGGCCTGTGGCAGCACCTTCCTGGGTTGTTCCGGCGTGATCACCGGCCTGGCCTGCCTGGGTGGCTGCGCCTTCGCCTCCGGCGGTACCAGGTGCTGAACCATCTTCTGCTTCGTCAGATTTGCCGGTATTATCTATGCTCTCTTCAATGGCGTCGAGGGTTTTGTCCACCCCCTCATTGATCCGGCGTTCAATCCGGTTTTCAATCTGCCGCTCAGTGCGTCGTTTTGTGCGGTCACGGATTCGACCAAGGTCCTGCGCCATCAGTGAGGCGGACAAAAATAATACGACAAAGCACAGGAGGAATGTTTTCGGGTTCATGGCTTGGATGGATTAATTAAAGTGAGGTTTTACATTGGGTGATGTCTGCCCACAGGGGCTGTTCATTGAGTGTTTTGGATGGATGCGCAAAATTATGAAAAATCTTTCTGAATAAATCGAAAATATGTTCATAAATCTACTTTAGTATTGTAAATGTCACTATGGAAATTGTTTTTGAAAAGATAAAACAAATGTGCAAAAAGTTTTGACAAATGATTGGTTGCTTGCACGTTCTGTTTCGGGCTGACCAACCCTGGGTTCGGGTTTGCCCAATGGGGATGCCGGTTTTGCTTGCCTGGATCCGGTGAATCATTGCACGGATTATTTGACCGCAAGCTTGTTGTCCCGGCAGTGAAGGTGGACTGATGCTCAATAATGCTTAATTTTGCCGCATGAAGAAGGAAAAGATGATCAGGGCAGCCATTGCTTACGATTTCGATGATACCCTGGCCCCGGGAAACATGCAGGAGCACTCCTTTATTCCCAAGCTGGGCATCCCCAAGGAAACATTCTGGGCTGAGGCCAATGGCATGGGGGAGGAGCACGACATGGACGGAATACTGGCCTACATGCAGTTCATGCTGCAGAAGTCGCGGGAAAAGAGAATCCCCATCAGGCGGCAGGATTTTGTGGATTATGGGAAGGATATCCGCTTTTTCCCCGGGGTAGAAACCTATTTTGACCGCATCAATGCCTATGCCCGTGAGCAGGGGATTGAGCTGGATCACCACATCATCTCCTCCGGTTTGCGTGAATTCATCGCCGGGACACCCATTGCAAAATACTTCCGTAACATTTTTGCCTCCGGGTTCATGTACAACGAGCAGGATGAGGCAGAATGGGCGGCCCTGGCCATCAACTACACCAACAAAACCCAATACCTGTTCCGGATCAACAAGGGCATCGACAACTCTTATGACAACAAGAGAATCAACCAGAGAATTCCCGACACCGACCGGCCGGTGCCCTTTGAGCGCATGATTTACATCGGCGACGGCGAGACCGATGTGCCTTCCATGAAGATGATGAACTACCAGGGTGGGGCCACCATTGCCGTCTTCAATACGGAGGCCATACCCCCGGCGGGCAAGGCATCACCAAAACAAATCTGCCAGCAGCTGCTCAGGCATGAAAGGGTTCAGTATATTGCCCCGGCCGATTACTCAGCGGGCAGTCCCCTGGAATCGCTGATCAGGCGCCTGATCGACCGTATCCGCATGAATGAAGACTTGCTTCGCTTTAACCAGGACCACCTCTCTTAAGGCGGAATCCGCTGCAGTAATCCCTTAGAGCCAAAAAGCCGGGCGCGTTTCCGTGCCATAGATGACGCTGCTGCACCTCGTTTTCCAAATGTGACCGATATCCTGCTTTCTTGAGCCAAAAACTGCCATAATGGCTGACAAACTCGTCTAAGAACAGTTTGATGCGACATATTGACACCCTTTGAGGTGTAAACAGGTCATTGATATGCCATGGCATGGGCTTTGAATGGAAATGGTTGAAGAATTTGATTCAAGAAACATTATTAACACAAAAAAAAGGAGGACTGTGCTATGTTACCGATGTTAAGAAGGACAGGGGGTAATTTACCCAGCTTTATTGATGAGTTTTTCGGCAAGGACTGGATGGATAGCGTATTCAGCGACAGGCCTGGCATCAGCACACCGGCGGTGAATGTGAAGGAGACCGGTGAAGACTTTCTGATTGAGGTAGCCGCTCCGGGTCTGGACAAGAAGGATTTCAAGCTGGACCTTGAGAACAATGTACTGACCATCTCTTCCGAAAAAGAGTTCAAGGATGAGGAGAAAGAAGAGGGTCACTATATGCGCAGGGAGTTCAGCTATACATCCTTCAGCCGTTCATTCACCCTGCCCGAGGCTGTGGATGTCGAAAAAATCAAGGCGCGGCATAAGGACGGCGTTCTGCTGATCAGCATTCCCAAGCGGGAAGAGGCCAGGCGGAAGCCGCCCAAGCAGATAGAGATATCATAAGCTGCTGCATGCCGCTTTAAACAAGCAACAGGCCGTCTCATTGGAATGGGACGGCCTGTCTTCGTTTTTGCCCGGGCATTGTGCAGCTTGGTGTCGTGCAGCCTGGCGTTCTAAAGCCGAACGTTCTGCGGGCGGTTGTCCCGGTGGCTTACATCACACTTTCCTTGTCCACCAGGATAAGGATGGACCGTGCGGGCAGCTCTGCCAGGCCTTCATAGACATGATCAAAACCGGGTGTATCCACGCCCTGTTCGTTAATGCCATATTTGGTGGCCACGGCACGCCACTGTCCATCAGGCAGTCCGGTGGGCAGTCGATGCGGGCTGGCGTTGTAAAATACCAGGATGTTTTTCCAGCTATCGCCATTGGCGTGCTCGCCCAGCCTGAAGCCCACCACCAGGTCGTCGTCGTGGTGGAGGAATTCCAAGTGCTCCTGGATCATTTCCGTGGTGGGCATCCTGAAGGCAGGGTGGTTTCTTCGCAGGTGGATCAGATCGCGGTAGAAGGCAAAGACCTCGTAGTACTCCGCTTTGTTGTTCCACACCAGTTGGTTGATGGAGTCGGGGAGGTTATAGCTGTTGTGCTCGCCGAACTTAGTCCTTACGATCTCTTCGCCGGCGTGCAGGAAGGCCACTCCCTGGGCGGTGAGCACGATGGCGTTGGCCAGTTTCTGTATGGCGAGCTTCTCTTCTTTGCTGCAGTCGTGGCAGGTGTACACGATTTTGTCCCACAGGCAGGGGTTGTCGTGGCATGTCACGTAGGTGATCGTTTTCAGCGGCTCATCTGCATAGGGTGCATCGGAGTAATTGACTCGCTGATAGTCGATCTGTGGGTGTTCGGTGGAGGCCACCACCCCGAATTTGATGCTTTCCTTCAGGCTGTGTGCGCCCACCATGAAACCGGGATCTTCGTTGTGCATCCAGTGGCCGCGGATGCCGTCGCGTATGT
>SKNE01000071.1 GCA_007120675.1 Bacteroidales bacterium | reverse complement strand
CTCCTTGATCTGTTTGTTCAGCTGATTGATGATTAAGGCGATCTCCTTGGTTTTTGCGGGGTCAAAGGCATCGGGCTTCACATAGACAAAGTCCTGCACATTGTCGATCATGCCGTTCCCCAGCGCCTTGTGGCTGGTGATGATGGTTTCTTCGGGTTTGCAGGTGTTCACCTGGACCCGGTTTTTCTCCTGGGTCTCGACCACGGGCCGGATTTGCAGGAAGTGAAACTGCCGCTTCTCACCCTTGGGCACATCCAGGTTCACGGCAAACTCGATCTCCACCTGGTTGTTCATCTCATTTTGCCCGATTTGCAGGAGCTCCCTGAGGATTTCGGCCAGGGGGAAGGAACCGTGCTTCAGCACATTGGCAAAGCTGATGATCCGGGTGCCCTTTTCGTATAGTCCCTCCCGGATGATCTGGTCCTCATAGTCGTAGGTGGAGGCCACGTATTTCAGGGGCGACTGACCTTTAACCTGGCGTATCCGGGTCTTGTGCAGGTTAATGGTTTCATCCACCGCGGGGTGGAACTTTTCGGGGTCCATGTTGAGGCTGTAAAACTCCTTCTGCGTATCGCGCAAAGCGATCTCCGTATTGGCCAGCTGAAGGGCCTTCTGGGGGTACTTGGGAGAAAACCGCAGGGATATGCCCCCATCCACAATGGTTTTACCCAGTCCGAAAGCGATATTGGCCACCCCATCTTCATACTGTTCCGGGTCGATGGGGTAGAAGTTGACGGAGCGGGCCACACCTGAAATGGTGGGGTAAAACATGTTGCCGTAAGATCGCCCGGAGATCTCCTGGATCACCACGGCCATCTTTTCTTCGTCTATCACGTTGGATGTGGCCTCGATGTAAGCCTTGCTCTCCTGGAAGAACACCGAAGCATATACACTCTTGATGGCCTGGTCGAGCTGCTGGTAGCGAACCTGCCGTTCATGGTGGTTATTGGGGATCATGTAGGTGGAATAGACCCCGGCAAAGGGCTGGTAGTGACTATCTTCCAACAGGCTGGAGGAGCGAACAGCCAGCGGCGACTTGAAAAAATCAACGATCTCCCTCAGGTAGGATCGCATGCGCGAGGGGGTTTTGCTCTGGACAAAGCGCTCCAGCACCTCCTCATCACTAACGTCTGACAGGGCAAAATCGTAGAGCTCATTGTCTTCCATGAACTCATCAAAAATATCGGTGGTGAGCACCACGGTGCGGGGGATGGAAACGCTGACACCATCCCAATGGCTCATGATCTTGTACCGGTTGATCACCGAGTCGATAAAGGCCAGTCCCCGTGCCTTGCCACCCAGCTGTCCGTCGCCCAGCCTGGTAAATACCGCGTACTCGTCCAGGTGGCTGGCGATGATACCTCTTCCCTTGGTCCGGCGGTAATTGGCGATGGTGTCGATCAGGTAACTGCGCACCTCCTCGATGTGGTCGAAGTCGTCGCGGCTTTTTTCTGCAAAGACATTGGCAATGCTGAACAGGGCGCGGGCCTTGAGCCATCGGCTGAAATGGTTGTTGGTGACGTGGTATTCCATCACCCTGGGGTCTGCCTTGGCGATCTTCACCTGCAGGGAGTGCAGGTTATTGGCGCGCGTCAGCTCCATCCCGCTGCCGGGATCCTTAAAAACAAAATCACCGAATCCGTAATTCTCCTTTATGTAATGCTTTAGCTCGATCAGCAGGGTTTTCGAATACTTGTCGATGAAGCTCACATCCATATCCCTATTGATGGTGGCATCCCATTTTTCTGACGATTGCAGGAGGATGGGGATCTGGCTGTGGCGTTTGCGGATGTGCCTGGCCAGCTTTATGCCTGCCTGGTCATCGCGTTTGCCCGCCTTGGCATAGCTGATGTCGGAGATCACCCCCAGGAGGTTTTCCTGGTATTTATTGTAGAGCTCAATGGCCTCATCATAGCTTTTGGCCAGCAGGATCTTTGGCCTCGCCCGCATGCGCAGGGTCTTGCGGTGTTCATTGAGCCCCTCGGTCATCAGTTCATTGGTCTGGTCGAAGATCACCTTATAGATGGTGGGCAGGTAGGAGGAGTAATAACGGATGGAGTCTTCCACCAGCAGGATGCCCTGTACACCCACCTCCTCGATGTCGTGTTCGGCATTCATCCGGTCCTCTAGCAGCTTGATAATGGCCAGCAGCAGTCCCGCATTACCCAGCCAGCAGAACACATAATCGATGGAGCTGAGGTCTTCGTTGCGCAGCTTAATGGACACCTCCCGGCTGAAATGGGTGAGCACCACAATGGGGATGTCCGGGTAGCGCTTCCTGACCTGTTTGGCCATTTCGAAGCAATCGATGCGTCCCACATTCAGCATGGTGATCACCAGGTCGAAGTTTTTCTCTCCCAGCAGCCTGAAGGCATCCTCCGATGAGCTGGCCTGCGTAAATTGCGGGGGGTACCGGAGGTTTTTGGAGGTGTATTCAAGGAAGATCTTCTCATTGATGCGACCATCTTCTTCCAGCATGAAAGCATCGTAATTACTGCATATGAGCAGGACATTGATGATGCGTTTCTGCATCAGGTCTTCGTAGGTGATCTCCTTGAATTCGTAGGTGTCTGTTGCGTAGCGCTCGTCGTACTTGTATTTGGTTATGGCGTGCATGGCTGACTGTTTCTTTAATTGGATCTGGATCTGGATGTGGATGGAGCAACGGGCTGCTTCCAAAGGGTGTTAGTCCTGGAAATAGATCAGTGAATGCCGCTTCTTACCATCCATGATGATCTCCAGGGGCTTGTTAAATCGCACATGCTTCAGGTACTTGCTTTCATTCACCACCTGGGTGTTTTTTAGTTTTTCCCAATTGATATAATCGATCAGGTCGTCGTGCTTGACAGAGAAATAGCCCACGTTCATACTGATTACATTATGGAAAAAATGGGATCCCAGCGATGCATCCAGGGGAAAATCCTCCATGCTCATCTCCACGATGATCCGCGCATTGGATATCTGCGACCAGTTAACGGGTATGCCGATGAAACGGTCGCGGGTGCCCCAGCGGCCAGGCCCCACCAGGATGTATTTTCGGTCTTCCTGCACCATCAGGGAGTTCAGCTGGTCGATTTCGTCACGGACCTTTTCTGTCTTCAGCTTGTCGAACCGATCCAGATCCACGAAGATCACATCGCTGATGTCGGTGATGCGCCCGTTACCCATCCCGTTTTCACTGTACAGGAGCAGCTTTTCATTATCGATTTTGTCGATATTGATCTCTGTTTCAATGATGTTCTTGATCAGTGGTTTGATCTGCAGAAGGTAAAAGGTGGCACGCCCCTCCCTGTCCTTATTCAGGTCGATGGCAAATTCGGTTTCGATGGGGGTGCCCATGGATTCCGAGATGATGTCCAGGATCACTTCAATGGTCTTGGCCAGGGGAATGTAATTGTATTTCAATATATTGGCGAAGTTCAGCACCCTTGGACCCGCGTCAGTGATTCCCGGAATGGTTCGTTCGCTGTTGAAGTCATACACCGAGGCACAGTGCTTCAGGGTGCCGTGCTTTTCGGCCTGGTCGATCTCCAGCTTGATGAGGCCGGCGTCCTCACCCTCCAGCAAGTTAAGGTCTTTCTTGTTCAGGTCCACAGCGTAGAAGTGGACCTGTGAATTCTTGAATAACTCCTTGGGCGTGTACATCTCCAGTTGTGGGTGAACGGGGGAGAAACGGTAGGTCTTTTCCCCTTCAACAACGTACTTGCCCAGTCCGAGGGCGATGGATGCAAAACCTTCGTCCGGCTTCATATAGGAGTAAGGGTAG
>SKNE01000278.1 GCA_007120675.1 Bacteroidales bacterium | reverse complement strand
TGTTTCAGGATAGAGTTGTTTCAGGATGCGCGTGTAGACAATGCTTGGCATGTCGGGCCGGTAGCCCGTTCTGCCCCCGGGTGTGTAGGCGTCGTTGCTGCGCCGCCGGCGGCGGGCAGTATAGTGGTTCACCATGGAATCCATGGCACCGGCAGTCACCCCAAAGAAAAGTCGGGGGGTGCCCAGCTTTTTGAAGTCGCGCAAGTCGTCACGCCAATTGGGTTGCGGCAAAACGGCCACACGCATCCCCTGGTGTTCGGCCAAACGAGCCATCACCGCCGTACCGAAGGCGGGGTGATCCACGTAAGCATCGCCGGTGACCAGGATGATATCGGCACGATCCCACCCAAGGCGGTCCATCTCCTCCCGTGTCACAGGAAGAAATCGGTCTGTATGCTCGTATCCCCCGGGCTTATTCATCTGTTGCAGTGCCTGAACAAGCACAAAAGTACAAAAAGGGCACTAAAGTGATACACGCAAAAAGGGCAGGTCAGGGTGCCAGGAGAACCCGTTTACTGTAGCTCACGGGCCATGATGATGGAAGCGATGGTTCCGTCCGACACGGCAGTGGTGATCTGCCGTATTTGTTTGCTGGTCACATCCCCGGCGGCGAACACACCAGGCAGGCTGGTGCGCATGTCTGCATCCACCTTCAGGTAGCCCCACTCATCTTTGTCAAGGGACTCAGTGATCAGATCCAGGTTGGGCTTCATTCCCACGAAAACAAAGACCCCATCGGTAACCAGCTCCTTCATTTCCTTGGTTTCCAGATTTTCCACCTTGACCACCATTTTTTCTCCCCTCCTGTAAAAGCCCCTGGGCTCATGGGAAAACAACAGATCGATTTTCGGATCGGAGAGGGCACGCTCCTGGGCTGCCTTATTGGCTGTCAGGTGGGGTAACTGCTGTACCATCGTGATCTTTGATGCAAACTTGGAGATGAATTCTGACTCCTCCACCGCCGTGTTGCCACCCCCGATGATGACCACCTCTTTGTCGTGGAAGTATTTAGCGTCGCATGTGGCACAATAGGAAATCCCCTTGCCATAAAACTCCTTTTCCCCTTCCACATTCAGGAAACGGGGCGAAGCTCCCGTGCTGATGAGAATCTGTTTGGCCCTGATGGTCTCATGACCGTCGATGAGCACTTCCTTTTTCGCCAGGTCCACCTGGTTTACTTCGACGGCCACTTTCATCCGGGCCCCGGCCACCTTGGCCTGTTCGGCCATGTTATGGGCGAGAAGGTAACCGGGTTGTGGCTCAATAAAGCCGGGGTAGTTGCTCACCTGGTGGGTGGTGGACACCTGTCCGCCCGGCAAGAGGGGGTCCACCACAATGGTGTCGACTTTGGCCTGCGCCAGGTAGATGGCCGCTGCCAGTCCCCCCGGACCGGCACCCAGCACCAGGGCCTCCGTCTGGGTGACCACAGGCTTGATGGATGAGTGGATCTCGCGCACCCGCTCTTCAGGCAACAGGGCGTCCAGGTTACGCATGATGTCGGAGCGGCGTATGCCCCCACTCAGCACCTCGCCCACCTGCTGTCCATCCTTGTAAAACAAAAGGGTTGGGGATGACCGCACGCCAAGCTTTTCTGCCAGCTCGCGGTTGCCCTGGCGAAACATCTTTATAAAATGAACGTCCTGGCCATACAAACGGGACAGCGCCTCAAACTTGGGGGCCAAAGCTTCGCAGGGGGGACATTCGGTGGAATAAAAGTCCAGCACCAGTAAAGGGTGCTTGTCAAGGGTTTCCTGGAATTTTTCCTGGGGTATCTCTATCATGGTAAGAAGGGTGTTTTTTGTTTGGTAGCAGGCTGTTTCACCGCCACAAAAATATTTTCCACAGGCAAAGCAAAAGCCTTGCCATCGGCGGATAGCTGCCAATATGGCAACCTGCCCGGAACAGTCACATAAAACAAATGACATATATTCTTTTGTTTTTTTGAACATAGTTTATAATTTTACGTTAAAGAACTTTAAACAAAAGCTTAATAGATGATCCAAAAAGTACTGGTGGCCAACCGCGGTGAGATCGCAGTCCGTATCATCCGCTCATGCCGTGAAATGGGCATCCTCACCGTGGCGGTCTACTCCGATGCTGACCGAAAAGCACTGCATGTGCTGTATGCCGATGAAGCCTACCATATCGGGCCATCCCCCTCGGCAGACTCCTACCTGAATATGGACAACATAATGCGCGCGGCCCGGCTGAGTGGCGCCGATGCCATCCATCCCGGCTACGGCTTTTTGTCTGAAAACGCGTCCTTCTCTGCCCGATGCCAGGAGGAAGGGATCATTTTCATCGGCCCTGGCCCCGATGCCATCTCCACCATGGGCGACAAGATCACGGCCAGGAAAACGATGATGGAGGCGGGTGTTCCGGTTGTTCCCGGCACTGACGGGGAGATCCGTTCCGAGGAGGAAGCCCTGCAAATCATCGGGGACATCGGGCTGCCGGTCATGATCAAGGCCTCGGCAGGAGGCGGGGGCAAGGGGATGCGACTGGTGAAGAACGATAAAGAGGTCACCTCGGCCCTGCGTGCGGCGCGCTCTGAAGCCCGTGCCGCCTTCGGTGATGATGCGGTATTCATTGAAAAATACATTGAATCGCCACACCACATTGAATACCAAATCCTGGCCGACAAGCACGGCAACGCGATCCACCTGTTTGAGCGGGAGTGCTCGGTGCAGCGGCGCCACCAGAAGATCATCGAGGAAACCCCCTCCCCCATTCTCACCCCATTGCGCCGGCAGCAAATGGGTGATGCAGCCATTGCCGCTGCCAAAGCGGTCGATTACTGCGGAGCGGGCACCATCGAGTTCATCGTCGATAAGGACCTCAACTATTATTTTCTTGAGATGAACACCCGGCTGCAGGTGGAGCATCCCATCACCGAACGGGTGGTGGGTGTAGACCTGGTGAAGGAGCAGATTCACATCGCCAACGGCGAACCCCTGCGCCTGGAGCAGGAGGAGCTCAAACAGCAGGGGCACGCCATCGAATGCCGTGTCTATGCCGAAGATCCCGAGAACAATTTCATGCCGGCGCCGGGGAAGGTAACGCATATCGATATCCCCTATGGCGTGGGCATCCGGGTGGATGGATCCATTTACGAAGGCATTGAGATCCCCTTGTTCTACGACCCGCTGATGGCCAAGCTCATTGTGTGGGGAAAAGACAGGCAAGAAGCCCTGGAAAGAAGTCAGCGGGCACTGAAGGAGTTCAAGATCACAGGGGTAAGAAACAACCTTCGCTTCCTTGAGCGGATCCTCCAGGCCGGGGCCTTTGTGGAAGGCAATTATTCGACGCACTTCATAGATGAAAACAAAGATTTTTTGATGGCACTGGATGAATGTCCCGACGAGTGTGAAGACATGGTGATCATCACCGCATTCATGGAGTATCTCCGGCGGGTTAAAAAGGCCAGTCCCAAAGAGATGACCGCACTGAAGAACAACTGGAAAGACTACCCCCGCGTACGCAGTGTGTTCAAGTTGTAGGATGCGGTCTTTACAGGTGCGCTCTTGTATCCCTGGCAGTCAGTACAGCCAAAACAGTCAATTCAAAGGATGATTGCATCCCAAAAAAAAACAGACCACTATGTCCTACGAAGTAAAGATCAAAAACCGCATCGCCCACGTCGAAGTGCTCAGCCAGGAGGGGGACAAGCTGCTCGTGTCAGTGGACGGGAAAGAGTACGCGCTGGACTTTGTTCAAATAGGCTCAGGGAGCTATTCCATCCTCCACAACAACAAATCCTACAACCTGGAGCTTATCCCCG
>SKNE01000247.1 GCA_007120675.1 Bacteroidales bacterium | reverse complement strand
CCAAAGCAGGATGCGCCCGGGCCAACGGAGCCCGTAAGGCTGGATGAAGAAGAGTCGCCGGGGTCCACAGGCAATGTCGAGCACGGGCCAACGGAACCTCTAAACCAGGATGAACGATGAGCAGCGCAGCCATCATTCTCGTCAGCCTCCTGCTTTCCGCCTTTTTCAGTGGCATGGAGATCGCCTTTGTGGCGGCCAATAAGCTGAAAGTGGAAGTGGACAAACAAACCGGCGGCTTCTCCGCCCGCTTGCTGTCGCGCTTCATCCGGTCGGAGTCGCGCTTCATCTCCACCATGCTGGTGGGAAACAACATCGCACTGGTGGTTTACGGCATCTCTTTTGCCGCCATCCTCGAACCTTTTCTGCACAACCTGTTGCCCGGGCCCATAGAAGGGGAGTTCAGCGTGTTTTTGATGCAAACCATCATCTCCTCACTGATCATCCTGGTATTTGCCGAATTCATGCCCAAAACCCTGTTTCGGATCAACCCCAACCGCTTTCTTGCCTTTTTTGCCCTTCCGGTGACGGCGATCTATTATATATTGTATCCCATCATCGCCATCACCATGTGGCTCTCGCGCATGATCATGAGACTGACCATGCAGGTGGATGTGAAGGATACGGGAAAAGTGTTCGATGCCATTGACATGGACAACTTCCTGAAGGAGTATGGGCAGTCCACCGACAGGGGGCAGGAGAGACGCCGCGAAATAGAGATCTTTCGCAACGCCATTGAGTTTCCCGACGTGAAGTTGCGGGAATGCATGGTGCCGCGCACCGAGGTGATGGCCGTATCACAGCAGGAAAGCATAGCGGCGATACGGAAGATCTTTTCCGACACCGGCTTCAGCAAGGTGATGGTCTACAATGAGTCCATCGACGACATTGTGGGCTATGTGCACGCATTTGACTTCTTTGCACAACCGGCCAGCCTCAGGGAGATCATACGCCCGGTATTGCTGGTGCCCGAAACCATGTATGCCAACAAGCTGCTGAGAAACCTCATACAGCAGCGGAAAAGTGTGGCTGTGGTGCTGGATGAGTTTGGGGGAACAGCCGGCATCATCACCATAGAAGACATCATTGAAGAGATCTTTGGTGAGATCGATGATGAATATGATGTGGAAGACCTGGTGGAAAAGCAAACCGGTCCGGATGAATACCTGTTCAGCGCCCGCCTGGAGATCGACTACCTCAACGAGAAATACCAGCTTCACCTGCCTGAATCAGAGGAGTATGAGACCCTGGGTGGACTCATTATCAACCACATGGAGAGCATCCCCGTCAAGGGGGAAGAGATTGACATCGGATCGCTGAGTATCAAAGTGCTTCAGGTGAGCGACAAACGGGTGGAGCTGCTGCGGCTGGGCCACTCAAAAAAGCCCCGTGATTGAGGTCTCGGCAGACCACTTTTGGCACGCTGCCAAAGGGAAGTGTTTGATGCTTCAGGTTGTCGACTTTTTTCACTACATTTGCACTCCCAAAAATTAAACAGATACGACAATGGCTGTAATCAGAAAAATAAGAAACTACTCGGGCTTGCTGATCGCTGTGATCGGCATCGGCCTGGCCGCTTTTGTGCTGGGTGACTTCCTGGGATATGGTCCCATGCGACAGCCCCGCTTTGACGTGGGCAGGGTGAACGGAACCGCCATCCCATACCAGCAGTTTGAGCTGCGCGTGCAGCGTCAGCTGGAAAACTGGCAGGCCCAGACAGGCATGAGTGCCGGTCAGCAGGAAGCCTTCCAGGTCAGGCAGCAGGTCTGGAACGAAATGTTGAAGGAGATCCTGCTGGAGGAAAAATTTGACCGCCTGGGCCTCAAAGTCTCGGCCGAGGAACTCTCAGAGATGATTTATGGCTCAGACCCTCACCCGGTGCTGGTGCAGAGCTTTTCCGATCCCGTTACCGGGGCCTATGACCCGCAGCAGGTAGTGGAGTTTCTGCGCAATTTTGACATGCTCGATCCCGCCATACGCAACCAGTGGGTGATGCTGGAACAGTTCATCAGGGACGATCGCCGGGAAAGCAAGTACCACCAGATGATTGCGAATGCCTATATCGCCCCTGGCCCGCTGGCCGGGATGGATTACCTGCATCGCAACAAGCTGGCCGACCTGCGCTTCATCTTCAAGCCGCACCAGGATATGGATAGCGAAGATATCCGCATCTCTGACAGGGAGCTGCGCCGGGTCTATGATGCCCACCGCAACCGTTTCAGGCAGGAGGCATCCCGTAACCTTAAATATGTTTCCCTGCAGGTTTTCCCTTCAGAGGAGGACCGGCAAAATACACTCAACGAGATCCTCTTGCTGAAAGAGGAGATGCAGGATGTGCCCAACATCGCCTCCTTTGTGAACTCCATGTCTGACCGCCGCTTTGATCCCACCTACCATGCGCCCGGCAGCCTGTCGCCCCAGATAGATGAAGAGATTTTTGACGCAGAGGTGGGCACCGTCTTTGGCCCTTTCATGGAGGACAACGCCTATGTGCTGGCCATGCTCAACGACGCCACGATGCGCCCGGACTCCATGCGTGCCAGCCACATCCTCATTGCCTACCAGGGTTCGGCTGCTTCCAATGAGCAGGTGATGCGCAACCGCGACCAGGCCATGGCCAAGGCTGACAGCCTCCTGGATGTGGTCCGCAGGAACCCTGCGCAATTTCCCGGCCTGGCCGAGAACCTGTCTGACGACCCCAGTGCGGCATTCAACCAGGGTGACCTGGAGTGGTTCCGCGATGGTGACATGGTGCCGGAATTCAACGATGCCGTGATCGAAACCCCCACAGGCTCCTTTACGGTGGCAGAAAGTGACTTCGGCTTTCACGTGATCCACGTGACGGGTAAGTCGCCACTGCAAAAAAAGGTACAGGTCGCCCAGATTGTCCGTGAGATCCTCCCGGGCAACCGGACTTACCAGGAAGCCTACTCCCGCATCAGCGCCTTTGCCTCAAAACTGCGTGAGAAGAGAGATTTTGAGGCTGCTGCTGAAGAGGCCGACCTGAGTGTGCGCGAGGCAGCCCGTGTTGGCAAAATGGACAGAAGCCTGCCAGGCATAGCCGAGGGACGCGTGATTGTGCAGTGGGCCTTCGACGAGAACACCCGCGAGGGAGACCACAGCCGCATATTTGAGATGGAAAACACCTTCGTAGTGGCCAAACTGGCGAGGAAACTGGAAGAAGGCATCCCTCCACCGGAGCAGGTGCGCCCCAGCGTGATGGAGATTGCCCTCCAGGAAAGAAAACAGGAGATCATCGCTGAACAGATGAGGGAACTGATGGCCGCGGCCTCACTGGATGAGGTGGCCGGACAGATGGAACTGGAGGTGAAAGAGGCCAGCAACATCAGCTTCAGCAGCCGTAACCTGCCCGGCGCCGGACCCGAACCCAAAGTGATCGGCAGCCTCTTTGCCCGGCAAGAGCCGGGTATCGTGGGACCGGTAAAAGGAAACAACGGTGTATTCCTGGTGGAGATCGTCCGCATGGAGGAGGTTGAACTGCCCGAAGACCTCAGCCAGGCCAGGCGGCGTATGCAGGACGCATTCCGCAACAGGGTACCCACACAGGCCTTTGAGGCCATCAAGAAAGAGGCAGACATCGAAGACAACAGGGCCATGTTTTTTTAATGCAATAAACAAACTGGCCTGCTGCACTGTTCTCCTGAACCTGCAGCAAGGCCTGAGCCAGCCTCGTATCATGCCCTGCCAAATCCGGATACGGGGTTTGCTGCATTCACGCTGCCCGGTTTCCGGAGAAAACAGCAATCATTCTTAACAAAGACCAGTATTAT
>SKNE01000154.1 GCA_007120675.1 Bacteroidales bacterium | reverse complement strand
CGGATGGAGACATTGAAGGCTCTTCGCACCGGGCAAACTGAGCCGGTTGAGATGAGCGCGGGGGTGGTGAGCGGCCCGTTTGTTACAAATGGCCTTAAAGGGTCGTTGCCGGGTACCCTTACTCATTGCCCACTAAGGAGCATCATGACCTCTTCAGTGATTTCAGTTTGGCCGGTATGTTTTCAGCGGCATCCACAAAGGGGAGAAGCACCAGGTCAGCGCCTGCTTTTTCCAGCTCCTTGGCGGTGCGTCCGGTGTAGGATGTGACGGCAATGCTGCCTTCGTAGCCTGCCAGCTTCAGGTACTTGATCAGGGCCAGGTTGATCTGTTTGTCTTCCAGGCTTGACACCACACATTGCGCATGCATTGGGAGGATCTCCGGCAGCTCAGGATCGTCGGCATCCCCGTACTGGGCCACCCGCCCCTTCCTTTTCCAGCGATCGACGGCCCTGGGGTCGAAGTCCACGCCAAAGACGGTAAATCCGTTTTCCTCCAGGCTTCGGGCGATATTGTTGCCGTACATCCCCAATCCGAAGATGATCACATCAAAACGTTGTTTGGCTACCTCTGCATTGTCGATCTCCCTGTAGGGTCTCTTTCGCTCGAAGATGGAGAGGGCAGGAGCTATCCACTCGTATAGCTGGTGTGAATACATGATCAGGTAGGTGCTGATGCTGATGGTGAATAGTCCCACCAGGGTGATTAGTCCCAGGGTCTCTTCGTCGATTTGTCCGAGACTCAGTCCGAGGGCGGCCAGGATAAGGGAGAACTCGGAAATCTGTGCCACGTTGAGTCCTGCCAGGAAGCCGGTCCTTTTCCTGTACCCCATGATACCGAGGATGATCATCACAATGATGGGGTTTCCGATCAGTACGAAGACGGAAAGGATGATGCTTGGGATGATCTGCTCACCCAGCAAGGGCACGTTAACCTGGCTGCCCAGGTGGATAAAGAAGAACAACAGCAGGAAGTCGCGCAGGGAGTTGAGTCGCCCGGAAATCACCTCCCTGTATGGCGTGGCCGACAGGCTGATCCCCCCAAGGAAGGCACCCACCTCCTTGCTGAAGCCCAAAAAATCGCTCAGGGCCGCCAGGGCAATGGCCCAGGTCACGGCAAAGAGGATAAGCAGTTCGGGGGTTCGGGCCATCAGTGAGGTGATCCTGCTCAGCACGTAGCGCATCAGCAGCAGGATGATGAGGATCATGCCAATCCCCTTGCCGAAGACAATGAGAACCTCTTCCCAGATAGTGTGTTCGGTGGGGGTGCCCATGGCCGAGAGAACGATCATGGCGATGATGACCACGATATCCTGGACGATCAAAAAACCAATGGATATCTGTCCGTGCAGGCTCTGGATCTCTTTCTTGTCGGACAGCAACTTCACGATGATGATGGTGGATGAGAAGGTCAGCGCGACTGCAACGTAGAGGCTGACAACCGGTTCGAAACCCAGGGCAATGCCAATGAAGTAACCGAAAACCGAGGTGAAAATGACCTGTCCAAGGCCGGAGAAAAGAGCCACCCGTCCGGTTGACCGGATCAGTGTGACATCCAGCTTGAGCCCCACCACAAAAAGGAGGATGGCGATGCCCATCTCGGAGAGCAATTCAATCTTTTCGATGCTCTCCAGCAGTCCGATGCCGTAGGGCCCCACAATGAGTCCCACCGCAATGAAGGCCACAATCAGGGGTTGGCGCAGGAAGCGGCCGATCAATGCCACAAAGGCCGCGATACCCAGTATGGCGGCAAACTCATAAAAGGAGTTGGAAATCGCATCCATTGGTCATGTTTTTGTTGGATTGAAACCTTACTGCATCAGTGCCTTCACTCTCTCCATGAGGGGCGGATGGATACCCCGGTTGGTGGCCACGATCTCCTTGCCGAAGACGAAATTGTCCCCGCCCCTGAAGTCGGTCACCATACCCCCTGCCTCGGTGACGATGAGGCTGCCCGCAGCCACGTCCCACGCGCTAAGGCTGTACTCAAAGAAACCTTCGAATCGTCCGCAGGCCACGTAGGCCAGGTCCACTGCGGCGCTGCCAATGCGCCGCACCCCGTGGGTATTGCGCAGGCACCAGGTAAAGAGCTCCATGTATTGCTCCAGCAGCGAATAATCGAAGTAGGGGAATCCTGTTGCCAGGAGGCTTTCGCCAAGACTTGCCGCCTGGGATACCCTGATGGGTTCGTCATTGAGCCAGGCTCCGCCCCCTTTCCAGGCGTAGAAGCACTCGTCGCGGGCCACCTCGTAAATCACTCCCAGCACCACCTCTTGTCCTTCCATCAGGGCGATGGACACGCTGAAGCAGGGCAATCCGTGGATGAAATTGGTGGTCCCGTCCAGGGGATCCACCACCCAGCGGTGGGTGTCCCCCTCCTTGCTGATGCTTTCCTCTTCGACGATAAAGCCTGCATCGGGCAGCATCTGCTCCAGGGCTTTCACGATCCGCTTTTCGGCCGTGGTGTCCACATGGGTCACGTAATTGTGCAGGCCCTTGCTTTCGATGTCGGAACTGCGCAGGCGGGGCAGCTCCTCACGGATGTATTGGCCCACCTCCCTGGCCACATCACATACCTGCAGGCACAATGGTCTGTATTCTCGTATCATATACTATAAACTCCATTTTTATCGGTAGTGTTCAAACGATGCGGTTCAATGGTGTTGACCCGTGCGGGATCGAACGGGGTTTTGGCCCGGAGATAGTTTTCCGTGAAGCCAAACATATATCCTGCCTGCGCCTCTTTTTCCCACAGGATCCTTTCGGTCCTGCCCTGGTTCTGTCGGATAAATGCGCTTTTTTTTTCCCGGGACAGCTGCTGCATTCTCTGGGAACGCTCTTTCCTTTCGGCAGGGCTCACCATCCGGTCGGACCCGGCAGCCCTGGTGTTTTTGCGCTCGCTGTAGGTGAACACGTGAAGGTAGGATATGTCCAGCGCCTCCAGGGTTTTCAGCGACGCTTCAAACAGCTCCCCTGTTTCTCCAGGGTAACCCACGATGATGTCGGCGGCGATGCAGGCGTGGGGGATGTGCTGGCGGATGGTATTGACGCGGCCGGCGAAGAGGGCAGTGTCGTACCGCCTTCCCATGGACCGCAGGATGGCGTCGCTGCCCGACTGCAGCGGGATGTGAAAGTGGGGCATGAGCCTGTCCTCCCGGGCCACCAGCTGGATGATCTCGTCGTGCAGCAGGTCGGGCTCGATGGACGACAGACGGATGCGTGGCAGGTCTTCCAGTTTGGCCAGCTCTTCCAGGAGATCGAAAAAACGCTCCTGGTGGGGTTGGCCAAAATCGCCAATATTGACCCCCGTGAGCACCATCTCCCGTATGTCGGTGCCGCTGATTTGCCGGGCCGCTTCCAGGGTGGCTGCAATGGTGTTGCTGCGGCTCCCGCCCCTTGCCAGGGGGATGGTGCAGTAGGCACACTGGTAGTCGCAGCCATCCTGTATCTTAAAGAAGGACCGGGTGCGTCCTTCGGTGGACCAGGTGGGGACAAAGTCGGTGGGTTTGGCGTTCATGCCTTCCAGGGACTGGTCTTGTTGTTCCCCCCTGGGGTTTGCCTCGCCATTCCCTTTCGGGGACGACGCCGCAGTGCCCTCCCCACTCAAAGCGATACCGGCGTCCCCTTTTTCGGCCGGAGCCTCTTTCCTGAAAAGCCGTTCCGCATGATCGTACAGTCCATACTTATCGGTGTTTCCCAGCACGATGGATACACCGGGCATGGCGGCCAGCTCGTCAGACTCAAGCTGGGCATAGCAGCCGATGACGGCGATGTGGGCATCGGGATTGGTGCGG
>SKNE01000040.1 GCA_007120675.1 Bacteroidales bacterium | reverse complement strand
GTGGATGTGCTGGACCTGCTAAGGGATGTCCAGTAGAACGATCTCCAGGGGGTGAAGTGCCCCCCGGAACGCCCGATTCATCTCCAGGCCAGGAGCCGGGGCGGGGATCCGCCGCGGCACAAATGCAAGTGCTTGCTGGTGGGTTTAACGGTTTCCGGTGACCTGGATCCTGAAGGTCTCCAGTTGTCCCCCGGCAGTTAACTGTAGGAAATACAATCCCGGATGCAGCCCTGACACATCAATGGTGTGTATACTGCCCATCTCGCTTTGATAATATACCAGCTGACCGAGCATGTCGATCAGCCGGATATCACCCAACTGTTGGTTAGACTGGATGTTGAGTAACCTGCTGGCAGGATTGGGGAATATGGACAGCTCTTCAGTGGCTGCAGCATGAACCGATGTCTCATCAGCCACCCCTTCTCCAAATAACCAGATGGAACAGGGATTGCAGTTTTCGGCATTGCTGTGGATCACCAGGCTGGCGTTGAACTCGCCCGCCGCATCAGGGGTGAACCATACCGGGATGTGCCATTGCTCCCCGGGAGGTATCGTGATGGGCAGGTCAGCCTCAAAGTCAAATACCGCAGCATCGCTGCCTTCAATCGCTACCTGGTGGATGACCAGGTCCATGTTCCCGTCGCTGAACCCCCCGGCTGCCCCCTCGGCAGTCGTGTGAACCGTTACATCGTAAAACTGTACCGATTCTGTCACATCGATCGCCGCATAATAATGTACCCCCTCGCCAAACAGGTCGATGGTGATCTCTGGTGCGTTGGCCGCATCGCTGACAATGGTCAGGCTTTCGCTGAAATGGCCTTCTTCTTCCGGGGCAAAGGTGACAGGAAGCAAAATATTGCTGTAAGGTTCTACCCACATGGGACCGTCGGTAGGGGAGTAGAATGCCTCATTGGAGAAGTGAAGGTCCAGCAGGTTCAGGGTGACGGGACCCTGGTTGTAAATCGTCAGGTGCATCTCCGTCGATTCACCTGTTTCTGTCGGACCAAAATCCAGCGCCGTGGGACTCACTTCGATGATGGGCTCCTCATCCGCAAAAAGCAAGCCTTTCTTCATGAAGATGTCACACACGATATCCCCGTCGCGCGAGGCCGAGGGTGCGTAAAAGAATGCGATCTCCCCATCGCCGCGAGCAGCCACGGAGCTGCTATTGCGTAAGAGGTAGAGGTCTTCCGGGTCGTCCCACACCAGGACCGGCTCTTCAAACACCCCATCAATGCCACTTACCAGGAAAAAGCCCACCGGGGCCGCCACCTGGCTGTTCTGGTAACCGAAGTAGAAGCGGCCCGTGTCATCAACCCCCACTGTCCGGTAAAAAGCAGGATTTCCAATGTTGGGAGGGGTGGCAGCCACCACGTTACTGTAAACGCCATTGTTGTCGCGTGTGAAATAGGCGATCCGCTTGTCGCTGTTGCGCCGGTAGATGATGTGCAGCTTGTCTTCATGGTCGATGGCCATGGCTGGATATTCCATGGCATCGGTCACCGGGGTGGACTCCTCTTCCATCACGCCTGAGCTGTTGTTGTAGTAACGAAGGTCACCCCCAAATGAACCGCCCTCCCTGAGGACAATGTGTGCCACATTGTCGCTGTCCACCACAACCCGGATATCGTTCTCGCCTGAGGGTGGGGAGTGAACATGGTTAAGCTGGACAACGGGACCAGTGGTGCCATTCGCCGGGTCATAGGTGGTGTAGAAGGCGTGGCTGGGCGGGCTGGCATTGAATTCATAGAATGCGAAATGCAGCACGCCGTCCGGTCCGATGGCGATATGGGGCGTGGCCTTGTTGCTTCCCGATGTGATCCACACCGGGTCGGAAAAACCTCCACCCACATTATTCTGGTACACCAGCTGGAACATATCCGATGCATCGCGCTGGATATACACCATGTGGATGTTTCCCCCGCTGTCGATGACAAAGGATGAGTAGTTGTTGTCGACCCCTGTATCGGTTACCTGGGTGGTCACAAATTCGCCGTCCAGGTTGGTTACATAGTAGATGTCGCGCGTGTGCCCCGCCGTCCCGTATTGACCCGTATAGGTGATATGGAGAAAACCCTCTTCATCAAAGGCAACCCACTGCCGGTTGTTGAACCGGTCGTTATAGGCAATGGTGTCTTCAGGAAAAGGAAGTACATCAGCTGCTGAATAAAGGGGCAGAAGCAACAGCATACAGGCAATCCGGACGGCATTTTTCATGTTGTTGGGTTGTATTGGTGATTCCGGGTTTTGCACCATCAAAAATCATTCCTATCTTGCAACACAAAGCCAATATTATAACGGGGAATTGTTACTTATTAAACCTATAACGCAAATCATTATGAGAGCATTGCATTGTCTTTTCTTTCTTTTGCTGATCCTGCCCGGGATCCTGGTGGCCCAGACACGCCAGACATTCCGTGTCAGCGGCTCGGAGATCGACGTGGAGCAACACGCTGAACCGGCTTTTCTTTACCTGCACGAAGACTTTGTTCCGGCCCTCATTGTTTTTCCTGACGGCCGTGAACAGGAGGCGGAGCTGCGTTACCACATCATGCTGGATGAGATGCAGTTTCTTTCGCGCAGGGGAGAGGTGCAGAACCTGTCCCGCAGACCGCCTTTCCAGCGCATCGAAATGGAGTCAGGAAACTTTGTATACCACCATGAGGAAGGCTACCTGGAAGTCCTGCACGATGGCCAGGTGCCCCTGTATCACAAGCGGGCAGTGCGTGTCAATGCCCAGCCCATCAAACGGGGGGCCTACGGCAGCGCAGATCCCACCGCCGCCATTGAAAGTGTCGATCGCTTCCAGGTTGACGGGCGGGTGGCCACACTGGAAAACCCGGGCGGGGGTGAAATGGAGGTAACCCTTCGCTATGTGGCGTATTTTTTCCTGGACATAGAGGGCGAAATGACGCAGATCAATAACCAGCGACAGTTTCTGAGGGCCTTCAGGGAGCACCGTTCCGAATTGCGGACATTCATTGGGGAGCAGGATACTGACTTTGATGCGCCTGCAGACATGGTCCGCCTGGTGCAGTACCTGGAGGGCCTGGTGCGATAGTCATTCTCTGTTAGCGGCTATCCGGATCCCGCATTTAGCCTCTTCCATGTGTCTTGCCGCTACCGCCCTTCCTTGCATTGCGCATGCCAGGGCCACCGGGGCGCGCGCCATCCGCTAAACGCCCTGTCTACCGTATGACCAGTCGTTGGCTCACACCCTGACCTGTCTGGGTGGATGTGGCGCGTATGATGTAGATGCCCGGACTCAGATGGCCGGTTGAAACACTGAGCTGTTGCCCTTCCATCGGTTGGCGATACAATGCCCTGCCCTGAAGGTCGAATAGCGTAATCACCAGTCCTGTCTCATCACTGTGGATGGATACCTGCTGGCTGGCTGGGTTGGGATAGAGGCTGAACACAGGCGGGTTGACCGTCCCTGTGATCCCTGTATCGTCCAAGATATCAGCATCCATGGCGATGTTATTGAACACCACCCTGTCCCCTTCGTCCAGGTCGGGATTGGGACCGTCAAAGCGGATGCGAACCCTGAAATGGGGGTTGTTGTTCACGGCCTGTATCCCGGAAAAATCGAGTACGTAGAGCTGATATGTTTCGAACAGCAATGGCAGTATTGGACTTTCCAGTCCGCTGGTCATCCATGGCCCGTCTTCTTCGGTTGCATAGTCGATCACCAGCTCCTCTGCGGCCATGAGGGTTTCACTTTCTCCATTGTCCTTGGCGGCAAAACTGAGCACCGGGTTCATGTATCCCGTGGTTGGCAGATGCAGGGTGAGTGTGTTTTCCCCTGCATCACCAACAAAGGGTTGCCTCACCTGGATGCCACGCATGCCGCTGTCCTCAAAGGGTATGTCCTGGTTACCGCCGGGCCGGTAGTTGATCTCTGTGGGCTTGTTTCTCCTTTCCATTGATGCTTTTCGCCAGTTGGGATGATCTTCATCAAAAGGGTAGCCTGCCAGGGCAGAATGGTAGGTGACCAGGGCATTGTCCACCTGGTTAAAAGTGGGAACGATCTGCTCCAGGGGGGTGTCGTTGGGCAGGTCCCCTCCAAAGAACCAGAAATGCACCAGCTCACCTGGAATGTCATCCGGCTCCTCCGCCATCACCACCGTATGGTCCAGGTCGGCATCCTGCACGGTAAGGCTGCCTGTGACCTCCTCGTAGCCCAGGGCGGTCACTATATAGTTGTATTGACCTGGCAAGACCTCCTCAAATACGTAGTCGCCCATCTCATTGGTCACCGACCCCAGGGTGATGACGGCATCGGGGATGGAGACCCCGGCCTGATCCTGGACGATGAAAGTGACGGTGTATTTGTCAGGCGCTTCGAAAGGGACCCCCTCCACGCTGATGTTGTTGAAGGCCACCCTGTCGCCTTGATCCAGGTCCATGTTGGGTCCGTCGAAACGAATGCGCAGGACCAGGTCCGGGTTGTCGTTGGCCGATTCCACCTGGGAGAGGCTGACCTCAAACACTTGGTATGCCTCATGCAGCAGCTCCAGGCTTGTCTCGTCAAGCCCCTCTGTGGTCCAGGAGCCGTTTCCGCCGGCAGAATAATCGATCAGCAGTTCCTCGGCGGCCATCAGCTCAGCGCTGTCGCCCTGATCCTTGGCTGCAAAGCGTACCACAATCTCTTCGTGACCAGTGGTGGGGATGTGCAGGTAAAGGGTGTTCTCCCCTCCATCCCCTGTAAAGGGCTGTCTTACCTGTATGCCACGCATGCCGGACTGGTCATAGGGGACCCATCCATTGCCCTGGGGCAGGTAGTTCAACGCGGTGGGGGCGTTGCGGCGCTCCAGGCTGGCTTTTCGCCAGTTGGGGTGGTCGGGGTCAAAAGGATACCCTTCCAGGGCCGAGTGATAGCTGATCATCGATCCCTCTACCAGCTGATAGGTGGGCTCGATCTGCTCCAGGGGGGTGTCATTGGGCAGATCCCCGCCGAAAAACCAGAAATGGATGAGGTGGGCGTCGTTTTTCTGCACGCTGACCTCGTAAGGTTTCGCCATGCTGCCCGCGTTGAGGCTTACCAAAAAAAACAGGAAGAAGAGAAGAGAAGGGATGGCTGTTTGTTGTTTCATGCTCTTTTTTTTGCAAAGTTAGGCCAAAATATCCCAAATAAAAAAGCCGTGACGCACGATGCGCCACGGCTATGCATGCAGAATGCTTATGAATTATGGGATCACCAAACGCTTGCTCACCGACTGTCCCGTTTCGGCCGAAATGGCCCGGATGATATGGATGCCCGGGCTGAACCGGCTGGTCCTCAGTGTCAGGCTGCCAGACTGTGTGGATCCCTGGTATACCAGCCTGCCGCTCATCTCGTAGATCCGGATGAGCATATTGGCTTCATCCACCGCAATGTTGAAGTGGTCGCCGGCCGGATTGGGATAGAGTTCCATGCCCGGGGCGTTTAGAGCGGGCTCAGTCACGGACACATCGTCGCTGAGTGCCCTGCCATCCACGCTCAGGTTATCGAAACGGTTGTTTCCACTGGGATTGTCATTGCCCTCCCCCACGAAAAGTACCTTAAAATGCAGATCGGGATTGTCGTTCACTTCGGGGTGACCCGAGAGGTCGATCTCCACGTGCAGGTAAATCCCTTCTTCATCTTCAAGGAATGGGATCGTATAAGCTTCCTTGGCGAGCACCCAGGTGTCTCCCGCATCAGGCGAGAAATAGAACTCCTGCTCCTGGCTGCCATTCTCCGTCCGTGTGGTGGCAAAGGTCACCACCAGGTCGGCAAAATTGGTGGACGGGGCTGCAATGAGCAACTCCCTGTCGATGGATGGGTTCCTGGCCCTGAGCACGGCTCCCTGGTCCGGTTCCTGGCCCAGGCGCAGGTTGAAGTTGGAGACGGGATCCGACTCCCGGTGCGACCTGAAGTCCATGTAACCGTCCCCTTCGCCCGGATAGGTGATCACTCCCTCTCCCACCATGGAGAAGTCGCTGAATACCTCCTCGTCACCGGTCATCTCCTGGTCGTTGAAATGCCAGTAATGCACCAGGATGATCTCGGCGGTTACATCAAAGTGGGCCACGAAGTGCTGGTCTTCGGCGGGCATGGTGAAGCTATACTCGGGGTCACTGCTCACCTCTTCGTCGTTGAGCGACCAGTGGCTGAAGGCATAATCTTCGCCTGCTTCGGCCGCGATGGTGACTTCATCCCCTTCGGCGTAATCCCCGGCACCACTCAATTCACCGGCTCCTGGGGGGAAGGAGGTCAGGACCACTGCATAGGTCCGCATGTCCACCTCAAACTCATCACTGGTGGCGGATTCCAGGTCATTGGCAGAAGCCATGATGCTGACACCGCCCTCGGCCACATCATAGAGGATCCCTTCGATGGTCAGGGACATCTCTCCCTCGGCCAGGGTACCGCCCAGGTTGCCTCCCAGGCTGCCGCTTCCGCTGGCCAGTGAGAGGCTGACCTCCAGGTCTTCATCCACCGGGGTGGGCAGGCCATCGGCATCTAATGTGTTGATGGTGATGCTAAAAGGCTCATTCACAAAGATGGCTTCACCCTCATTTACCGAGGTGATGGAAAGCTGTGTGGCCGGGTTGCCGGTGTCCACTACGGTTCCGTCAAGCGTCAGGTTGTCGAAGCGGTTGTTTCCGCTGGTGTTATCAGCACCTTCACCCACGAAGAGGATCCTGAAATGAAGCTCCGGATTGTTGTTCACGGCAGCATGATCCGACAGGTCGATCACCTTGTGGAGGTAGCCGTAGTCATCCAGGGCAGGATCCAGCTCCGGAATTCCATAGGCGTCGCCCACCTGTACCCAGGTCGCCCCGTTGTCGGGCGAATAGTAAAACTCCTGCTCCTGTGCCCCGTTACTGGTGCGCGTGGTGGCAAATGTCACCACCAGGTTTTCAAATCCCGTAGAGGGGGCTGCTATCAGCATCTCCCGGGTGTTGGCCGGGTTCCTGACCCTGAGCACGGCTCCCTGTGCAGGCTCCTCACCCATTCGCAGGTTGAAGTCGGATACGGGGTCGGCTTCCCGGTGTGTCCTGAAGTCCATGTAACCGTCACCGGTACCCGGATAGGTGATCACTCCCTCTTCCACCAGGGAGAAGTCGGTGAAGACTTCATCCTCATCGGTCATTTCCGTGTTGTTAAAGTGCCAGTAGTGAATCAGCTCAAGCTCTTTCACTCCCTGTTCACCCGTGCTTGCGCCCGCTGCATCGGCTGCCACGAAGAGGGCAGGGAAAATGAGGCAAGCGGAGATCATTGTGTAGAATTTTTTCATCCTGATTGTTTTTTTGTGGATAATGATTATTTCAACGAAACGAAAGATTCTTTATTAAAACAGCCCAAAAACACCATCGGGGGTGATGCCCAGGTAGCGGAACCACGTCTCTCCCATGACGATGTTGAGCAGCCACCCGATCACCATCATGGTGAAACCGAAGCGAAAGGCCTGCGAGAGGGTATACATGTCGGTTTCATACAATAGGGCGGCGGGCTTGCTGTTAAAAGGCAAAACATACACGTGTTCTATCATGAAGGCCACGGGCAGGGCCAGGCTCACGATGGGATATCCAAAACGGCTGGCCACCCCGATGGCGATGGGAACGAATATCATGGCCCGCATGGTCTTGGACTGGAAAACCAGGGCACTGAAGACCATCACGCCCGTGAGCAGGACATACAGCTTCCAGAAGGCCGTTTCTTCCCCGATGCCAATGTTGTCGAAAAAGGCGTTCACCGAGATGGAGGGCAGGTCGGTGATGGCAAATCCCGCCCCCAGGGTGTAGGCCCCGGCGGAGAAAAGCAGGAGGTGCCAGGGGATGTCCACATCATTCCATTTCACGATGCCGATGCGGGGCAGCAGGGCCACGATGGCACCCACAAATGCAACGGCCGTGGCGCTGACCCCGTGCAGGCGGTCAGTGGCCCAGAGCGACAGGATGGCCAGGAAGATGATGACGGCCTTGACCTCCTGGATGTCCATCTTGCCCAGCTTGCGGTATTCCTCACGCAGCCGCTCCATCCCCCCCTTGATCTGGGGAAGTCTTTGGTCGGGAGGCAGCGGGAAAAAGACCTTCATGGCCAGGATGTACCCCACGAACATCAATCCCAGCATGATGGGGAACATGGCGAAGAGCCAGTCGGAGAAGTATACGTAACCCCCGATGGCTCCGCCAATGAGGGCGGCTGCCAGCAGGTTGGCCCCCGAACCGGTCACGAAAGCGCCTGCCCCCAGGTTGATGTTCAGCAGGTTCTGCAGTACGATGCTTCGACCGAAATTGTTTTGTCCATCATTGGGTCGCGCCCCGTAAATGGCGGCGATCACCATGAAGATGGGGAGCAGGATGGCAGCCTTGGCCGTGGTGGCCGAGATGAAGGCCGACAGGATCATGTTGATGATGATGAAGCTGATGAATATGGATCCCGCGTTCTTTCCAAAGCGCAGGATGAACCAAAGGGCAAAGCGCTTGGCCACCCCCGTGGCCACCAGCATGCTGGCCAGGATGAACGACATGATGTTGAGCCACATCACGCGATGGCCCAGCTGGGCGTAAGCCTTTTCCTCGGGAAGCACCCCGGTGAGCACCAGCAGGATGATCAAAATCAGGGATGTCTGGTAGTTGGGCAGGGCCTGGGTGATCCACAATACAATGGCCATCAGAAAGATCGCCAGCATATAGGCATTGCTTTGGCTGAATGCCCTGGCGCCGATCTCCGCAAACTGCTCCTGGGATGTGGCCGATACAAGGGTTTCCGGATCGATGTTTTGCAGGAAGGGCAGGTCGATCACAAAGGCAAAAAGGATGAAAATGATGGCCGCCAGGGGGGCGCCGATGGTGGCCATCCACTTTTCAAATCCCGTCTTTTCCCGTTTTGGCAGCTTCTCAATGCGGTAGTTCCGCATGTCCAGCATGTCAAAGCCGTTGTTGTTATTGTCGGTGGTGTTCTCGCTGTGTTCTTCTTTTGTCATGGTTCCGTGTTTGATTCAAAGCCTTTTTGCGGGACATCTGGTAACCGCTTGATCTGGTGACCGCCTGGGCATATCAGCGCCGCGGTGGCGAGTTTACCAGCTCCTGAAAGGTTTTTTCATCAGCATCGAATTGTAATATCGGGTGTATCCTGTGACCTCCTCACCCAGCCAAAGGGGCTTTTCAAAGGCTTCGTCCTCCGATTCCAGCTCCACCTCTGCGATGATGAGCCCCTGGTTCTCCCCAAAGAACTCATCCACTTCGAAGTGGTGTTTCCCTGACTCGACCACATAACGAATCTTCTCGATGGCTCCCGGCTCGCAGAGGGCCAGCAGCTCCTCCGCCTCACTCACCGGGATCTCCCTTTCCCACTCATAGCGGCTGGCGCCCGATGCACTTCCGATGCCCTTGATGGTTAAGAAGCCTTTCTCCCCCTTGATCCTCACGCGCACCGTGCGCTCAGGCACCGAAGAGAGATAGGCCTGTACTATCCTTGTTTGCTTCAGGGCATTTGATTTAAACCCCCCGTTTTTAACCAGAAACTTGCGTTCTATTTCCTGTGCCATATTTTTTTAAAGCTTTTCACTGTTTTGATTCCGTGTATTTGCCTGCATTAACCGGCCAGGTCTTTGTCGATCATTCCGATCACCCTTTTGATGGCCTGCAGGTAATTGATGTTCTCAAGGCCATCCATGCCCACATCCCGGATGGTCTTTTTGATGTTTTCCACTTCCGTGGATTCGGAATTGATGGTGGCCACCCGGGCGCCGTTAATCAGGACATACCCGAATTCGCAGATGGTGTCGTTCACCATATATCCGTAGCGCTCTTTGTGCACCTTTACAGGCTGCAGGTCGGGGTGGGACCTGACCATCTCCATGAACTCCTCAAAAGTATACTCCTCCTTTGTGAGCCGGGGCAGGTTCTTTACCTGGAAGGCGGGAAACACCTCTTCTTCCAGGACCCTGGCGGAGATGGGAAACTCCCCTTTCATCAGCGGGTTCCACTGTTCCAGTCCGTCCACTGTCTGCACATAGGTTTTAATGTCCATTTTACCGTCGCGGATCTTGGTGTTGTTGATGTCGTTGGTGCGGGAGAGGATGTAAATCTCATGGGATTGACGCTCCCACACTTTTTCCGGAACAGGCACCGAAAGGCGCGACATGCGGTAGTGCTGCTCATCAAAATCCTGTCCGAAGGTGCGAAACTCAAAACGGGGCTTGGATATTTCCCCTATCTTCATCTTTTCCTGGCTCATTGTAACGGTTGAATTTTGGTTTTGATGTTTTTTTTGTTGTGACTTGGTGGTGAAGCCATACCTCGTCCGGGCACAGCTTCACCACCGGTCTGTAATTCGCCTGACTTGGCTCTTGGCCTACCTGATGGCTACTCCGTCAAGGGATACGTTGTCCAGGCGATTGTTTCCGCTGTCGTTGTCGTTGCCTTCCCCAATGAACAGAATCCTGAACATGGTATTGGGGTTGTCGTTGATTGCAGTCATTCCTGAAAGTACGATCCTTCTTTCCGACCAGCCTTCTCCCTCGCGCAGGGAATTAACATAGTAGGAATCCTGCACGTCGGTCCAGCTTGAACCGCCATCGGCCGAAACCTGGAGCTGCTGTGTCTGGTTACCATTTTCAGTCCTGGTTGTGGCATAGGTTAGAATCAGGTCTTTGTAACCTGTGGTTGGGATGGAAATATGCACTTCCCTGTTGATCGAGGGATTGCGCAGACGAAGGACCGACCCATCATCTTCGGGCTGGTTCATCCTGAGATTGTAGTTGGATACCTCATCTCCTTCCCTGTGCGAACGGAAGTCCATTGCTCCCCCATCGCCGGGATAGGTAATGAAAGCTGAAGCAAGTCCATTGATGGTATAGTCTGTAAACACTTCACCCTCTTCCGTCATCTCCTCGTCATTGAAGTGCCAGTAATGCACAAGCTCAGTCGTGCCCGTTCCCGTTGACTCAAAGTGTGCCATTATCTGCACATTCTCTGCCGGCATTTGATAAGAAAAGGAGGTCATTTCAGATACCACCTCTTCTTCAATGGCCCAATGCAGGAATTCATAGCCATCATAAGGGGTTACTTCCACCTCTATGGTTTCGCCTTCCAGGTAGGTTCCGGCCCCGGTCAGTTGACCGGCATCGGGCGGACTGGTCTGAAGTGTCAGGGTGTACCTTGGTTCAAGGTCCTCGTCTTCTACACAGGAGAAAAACAGCGAGCCTGAAATAAGTATGGATAGCAACAAAATGAATGATTTCTTCATCGGTTTTTATTTTTTGGGTTCTGTTTGATTGTAGGGTTAAAATGCTACCTGGAATCGCAATGCGAGGAAATGAAAGCGCTCACCGGGCTTCCCAAGACTGGGGTCAACGGAAAATGGATCCCTGGTAGGGGCACCGGTATTGTCATAGCCAATAAAGGCATCGCCCCTGCGGTTGGCATAGCGGTCAAAGTTCAGGTAGCCGTAGTTGAGTTGCAGTTTTACGTTCCTGGGTGCATAATAGTTGACGGCAAAAGTAAAGCCCTCGCCGGAGCCGCCCATTACGCCCCAGTCATCGGGATTGTCGCCACGCTTGTTGTTCAGGTCAGTGTAATCATACCGGACAGCGACCTCGACGTCACCCCAGGGTTTGCCGTTGATGGGCTGGGTGTATTCGCCCTGGTAATTGTTATAAAGCTGGGTTCCACCAAAGAGCAGGTAGCTTGCCATGACATAAAAACCACCGAAGGTTTCCGATTCGCGCGGGTTGCCTGCTGAGTCATCCAGGCGGTTCACCGTAGAGTGGATGTATTCGGTTGCCATGCGGAAGCCCTTGTAATTGCCTGCGAACTCGAGGTTGTACAACAGGTAGTTGTCTATGTGCAACATGTGGTTGGTGTCCAGGTATTTTTTCCTGTTGATGTTATTGTTTGAGCGGGAATCATATCGGAGGCTGGGGAAGCGGCCGCCGGAAACATGTGTTTTCGGGGTTCGGTACGATCCGGCCACCCCAAAATGAAGTCCGCGGTCAACTTCGTGCCAGTATGGGATAAAGGTAAGCTTACCCGTCAGTGAATACCCTTCGTTCCAGCCATGATCCCTCTGGTTGTCTTTCCTGTTTTGAACCGCCTCGTAATCCCCCACATCCTGGAAGTGCCAGCCTGCTGCAGCCACCACATATGGACGATGATAGTGAAACTGGATGCCGATATGTCGTGATGGGGCAATTGCCCTCACGGCGGCCGGACGCTCCATGAAGGTAAGCCATCTTGAAGAGGAGTTCTGCTCCATGGAGAAACGTTCCTTAAAATTACCGGCCTTGATATCCAGGCGCGGATTTACGGTATACATGAGGAAGGCATCCTTCAGATCAGCCAAGGCATCGGCAAAGTCCATGTCAATCTCCGCTTCCAGTTTCTCGGTCAGCTCCGTTTTGAATGCCATGCGTACGCGGCGCATGGCAACGGCATTGCCAATGTCGTTCCAGGTGTCTCCAAAGAAGAACGAACCATCTGCCTGCACACGCAAATCAAGCCACATCCTGTAATCCTGGTCGGGACTCTCAAAAACCAGGATGCCCTCCCGCTCTTCAACGGCCAGGGGGACCCTGTCCACACGCCTGCCATATTGGTTAAAGCGAACGGAATGCACCAGTTCAGCGTTCACCACGGTCCGCCCACCGATGGCCAGCTCCTTGGTATCGTGGTCCTCATGGGTAAAGACCAGCACGAGGGAAGAGTTTTCAGGCACCTCCATGGAGTATTGGCCCAGGGTGTCTGTGGTAACCGCAGTGATGGCGCCTTTCAAGCGAACGGTAGCACCGGCTACAGGCTCTCCTTCCAGGCTGGAAGTGATCACTCCCGTCACGTTGCGCGACTGGCCGTATGCTGCGGCACCCAGGCCAAACAGCACACATAAAATCAACATTGTCTTGAATCGGTTCATTGTGGTGAATTTAGTGGATTAATGGGTCGATGATTTTGGGTTTATGTTAACACTACGTTAAGTAATTGTTTACAGGTTGGACAAAAAATCCTGCACATTCTCCCGCCCCCTGAGGCCCATCTTTTTCCTCAGGCGATAGCGGGCGATCTCTGCGCTTTTTGGCGACACATTCATTAAGGTGGCGATCTCTTTGGATGAAAGACCCAGGCGCAAGAGGATGGCCAGCCGTTTTTCCTTGTTTGTCAGGCCTGGAAAGCGCTCCGTGAGAGCCACGATGAAGTCCTTATGGGTTTGCTCTATCTTCCCGTAGAAATCGTCGATCTCTCGGCTGAAGGACATCCGTTGCTTCAGCTTTTTGTCCACCTCCCTCAGCGCACGGTCCCTCTTTTCAATGTCTTTCTGGCCGATGAGCTGGGAAATCTCCCTGCTGATCTCCTCCAGGAAGTTACGCTGATCACTGATGTTCATCAATACGGTATTGTACTCCTGCCGCTTCAGTTCCAGCTTATTGCTCAGCATGGTGTTTTCCATCTGTATAGCATTGATTTCCAAGTCATTCAGTGCTTTTTGGG
>SKNE01000060.1 GCA_007120675.1 Bacteroidales bacterium | reverse complement strand
TCACGGTGATCAATGACCTGTTCCGCATGCCCAGGACCATGGGCCAGCTGGCGGTGGTACAATTCTTTTCCTGGGTGGGACTGTTTACCCTGTGGACATTCGGCACCCCCGGGGTCACCAGCCACCTGTACGACATGAAGTTGCAGCCATCCCACGTGGCCATCCTCAATGAGACGGCCGACAGGATGGAGGAGCAACCCCACGAGGCCTGGGAGCGGCGGCTTCCCGCCATCCGTGAAGACCTTGACATGTACCGGGCCGCCATCGATGAAGGGGCGCCGGAGGTGGTGGCGTCCATGCGCGTGGTGCGCTTCTTCCAGCAACACGCTGAACGGATCAGCCTCCAGGAGGAAGCACTCAGCCGGCTCCACCACATCGACGAAGAATACAACAGGGGCGCCAACTGGGTGGGCGTATCCTTCGCCGTATACAACGGCTTCGCGGCACTGATCGCCTTCCTGCTGCCGGTGATTGCGCGGAGGACCAACAGGCGCTACACCCACGCCTTCGCACTGCTCATGGGCTCTGCAGGCTACCTGAGCATCCTGCTGGTGCCCAACCCCAACTGGCTGATCCTGTCCATGGTGGGTGTTGGCGTGGCCTGGGCAAGCATCCTGGCCATGCCCTATGCCATCCTCACCGGCTCCCTCCCATCCCACAAGATGGGCACCTACATGGGATTGTTCAACATCTTCATTGTGGTGCCGCAGATTGTGGCGGCCAGCGTCCTTGGCTCATTCATCAGCATCGTGGCCCCCGGACAACCCATTTACGGACTCGTATTCGGTGGCATATCACTGTCCATCGCCGCCCTCATGATGATCTTTGTGGTCCATGACCCCGATGAGAAACTGATCAGGAAAACCATTGAGGCCCTGGAGAGCAAGTAGGCAAGCAGCAACAGGACAAACAAATACATAACCACTTTTATTCAGCGTATGGAAAGAAGCAGCGGAATACTTTTGCACATCACCTCCCTTCCGGGGAAATATGGTATCGGCACCATGGGCAAAGAGGCCCGCCACTTCGTGGATTTCCTTGTGGCTTCCGGACAGAAGCTCTGGCAGATACTGCCCCTTGGACACACAGGCTATGGCGATTCTCCCTATCAGTGCTTTTCCGCTTTCGCAGGAAACCCCCTCATCATAGACCTGGAAACACTTTGTGAAGATGGACTGTTGCTGGAAAAGGAGCTTCCGGCGCCAGGTGATTTTCCTGAAGACTGGGTGGATTACGGAAAGGTTTTCCACTATAAGTACAAGCTGCTGGAGAAAGCTTATGCCCGCTTTCAGAAAGATCAGCACAAGGAGATCCGTCGACAGTTTGAGAGTTTTTGTGCCAGCAACAAGGACTGGCTGGATGACTACGCATTCTTCATGGCCCTGAAGATCCACCACGGGGGCAAGGCGTGGACAGAGTGGGACAAGCAAATCAAGATGCGACAGAAGGGGGCCGTGCAACGGTATCGGGAACACCTGTCCGGCTCCATCGGATTCTACCGCTTCCTGCAGTTTGTCTTTTACCAGCAATGGCTTGAGCTAAAGGCCTATGCCAACAGCAACAAGATAGAGGTGATTGGCGATTTGCCGCTCTATGTGGCCTTCGACAGTGCAGATGCCTGGGCCAATCCGGAATTGTTTGATTTCGACAAAAGCCTGAATCCCCGCACCGTAGCCGGTGTGCCACCAGATTACTTCAGTGAGACGGGACAGCTCTGGGGAAACCCCATTTACGACTGGAAATACCTGGAAGAGCATGGGTTTCAGTGGTGGATTGATCGCGTAAAGGCCAATTTCCTGCTGTACGACATCCTGCGCATTGACCATTTCAGGGGACTGGCGGCCTACTGGGCCGTGCCCAGTGCAGAAAAGACCGCCATCAATGGCCAGTGGATCGAGGCCCCCGGCGAAGCCATGCTGCAAGCTGTATACAAGGCCCTGGGCGAAAAACCCATCATCGCAGAAAACCTGGGGGTGATCACCCCCGATGTGGAGGAGATGAGGGAAAAGTTCAGGATGCCCGGCATGAAGATCCTGCAGTTCGCTTTCGACTCGGGCGAAGAGAACGAATTCATCCCCCACACCTACGACAAAAACAGCGTGGTCTACACGGGGACACACGACAATAACACCACCGTTGGATGGTTCAAACATAGTCCGGCTGCAGACAAGCAGCTCATGCGCGACTATTTTTGCCTCAACGAAAAGGATCCGGCCTGGTCCTTCATCCGCCTGGCCTGGTCCACCGTCTCAGACATCGCCATCGCACCCATGCAGGATATACTCAGGCTCGGTGAAGAGGCCCGGATGAACTTCCCCGGAAAAGCACCCGGCTATTGGAAGTGGCGCTACAGGGCCGACAGGCTCACCGGTCAGCACGCAGAAGACCTGCTCAAGCTCACCCGGGTATATGGCCGCTTGCACCGCCCCACAGATAGTTAAAACAAACAACCCAAATGAAGGAAACGGACACATTAAAAAGCACCATCCAAAAACTTGGAAACTATAAGGCGAAACAGCATGTCGTGGCAGGCTTCGACGGCTTCGTTGACGAGATCATCCACGTGGTGGACAAACGCTTTTCCCACGAAAAATATGAGCGGATTCCCGACATCAACGCCTTTTCAGAGCGCATCGCTGCCAGCGCCGGCCTGAGCGCCAACATCGAACTGATGCCCACCCAGACAAAGCTGGGAGGCAACGGTCCCATCATGGCTAACGCATTGATCGCCCAGGGTCAAGACATTACCTATATTGGCGCCATTGGCAAAAGCTTCATACACCCCGTGTTCCGCCCCTTTGCCGACAGCTGCCGGGAGGTGATCTCCCTCAGCGAGCCGGCCCATACCGACGCACTGGAGTTCATGGACGGCAAGATCATGCTGGGCAAGATCGATAAGCTGGAAGAGGTAAACATGGACAACCTCCTGAAAAGGAAAAGCAGGAAGGAGCTCACTGAACTGCTGTCTGACGCCGGACTGATAGCCTTTACCAACTGGACCATGCTGGTCAACCTGAATGAGATCATGTCGGCCTTCGGAGAGATCATTGCCACGCTGGATAAAAAGCCCGTGGTCTTCATCGACCTGGCTGACCCAAAAAAGCGCACCAACGAGGACATCCAGGGCATCCTCAACCTGGTTTCCAACTTGCCGTGCGAAACGGTGCTGAGCATGAACATGAGTGAATCCAGTATCATCGCATCGGTGCTGGGCATCAGCGAAGACGATGTGCTGTCGCGGGCCAGGAAGATCCGTAACGAAATGGGGATCAGTGGCATTGTCATCCACCCGGTACACGGCGCCGCCATTTCACACGATAAAGGGTCGGTGTGGCTTGAAGGGCCGTTCACCAAAAGCCCGGTACTGACAACAGGAGCCGGTGACAATTTCAACGCTGGTTTCTGCAATGCCTGGCTGGCGGGGTTCCTCCCCGGCGAATGCATCATGGCCGGGGTCTGCACCTCCGGCTACTATGTGCGAAATGGTCAATCCCCCACCCGAACCCAGTTGCTGGCCTTCATGGATCAATGGCTGGCCAGGGGCTGTGGTGTGATCTGATGGGATCAGCCTTTCTTTTTTCCATTGACAGTAATTTTTTCGGGAAGCCCAGGGGCGAAACCTCCGTTGTCGAATGCATAACACAGCGCATACCGGTGTAGCCGGCGCCCGCACTGTGCCCGGCCTCGAAATGCACAATACACGGCAACCCAGCGTAGCCAGCGCCCGCACTGTGTCAGGCCTCGAAATGCACAATACACGGCAACCTAGCGTGGCCAGCGCCCACACTGTGTCCGGCTTC
>SKNE01000216.1 GCA_007120675.1 Bacteroidales bacterium | reverse complement strand
TTACTGCTCCTTGAGCGTTCAAAGATACACAAAAAGCAAGCTAAATGAATGCATCAATATACCTATTTTCAGGGGTTGTAAGTATTCTGCAGATACCCTGTTCACTGAAAGATGACACGGTGGCTTTCGCTGACAAGCGGACCGGTGATCCGCAATATGTATGTCCCGGCAGGCAGGTTGAGGGAGGCCCGGTCCAGTGTCCCAGGCTGGTCTGCCGGCAGGTCCATCCCGGCAGACCAGAGCCTGTTCCCCAGTATGTCAAAGAGGTCCAGCCGGTGATCACCCCTCAGCATCTCACAATAAGAGATATGCAGGCGTTCGTGAACAGGATTGGGGTAGATGGTGATGGCCGATGGACACCCGGGGCCATCCTGCCCATCCACCTGGGTGATCAAGTCAGCAATCAGCCCGTAATAATGACTGGCCTGCAGGGTATTTGCCAGCATCCCGTCCAAATCATCCGCCAGGTGCAGTGCAAAAGCGATTTCCATCTTCTCGCCCGACGGCAGGTGAGTGGGAGCCTGGCTCAGCAGGGAGGATATGTCGTTATTCGGACCATAGAAACCGGCTTCCATCCTATTGGATGTCAGGGCCGTATATTTTTTAAAGTCGCTGAAGCCATTGTCTATGCGCATGCTGCCCTGCGCCCCCTGGTTGTCAAAGGCGTAATGCCTCATGGGGCCGCCTGTCAGCAACTGGATGCCTGCATAATGGCCCCCTTCTTCAGAAAAGGAGTAGGCCAGGCGCGAGGAAACATCCAGGTATGCCCTGTGCAGTTTGGCATTGCGCAGCACCCAGTCGGCAAAGAAGCCGGCAGAAAAGGAAGGGAGGTCCCTGCCCGACTGATTGCTGATCTCGTATCGAAGGATAAAGAAATCTTCCGCGGGATCAGCATCCCAGAAATAGGCCGCGTAGTCGATAAGCAGCCCCATGGGTGGCATGCCCCCATTTCCGGCATCCACCACGCTGCCCTTTACCACGATGGGGGCAATGGGATGGTCATCCACCCGGTAAGGCAGGATCGCGGGCTCAAGGGATTCGCTGAAGCTGCCTTCTGCTGCACCGTAGACATTATCCGCCACCTCCGCGGAGCTGTTAGCCAGAATAATCCCACCGCTTTTCAGGGCTGTATAGGCATCATTGAACCTGAGTCCCTTTCCCTGGGAGTAGTCAGGATAATTGAAGCCGATGGCTCCGCGGGATGAGATGGTGGTGGTGATTGGCCCTGCATGCACATTCAGGTAGTCTGTATTGAGTTGCCGCCTGAATGATTGCCGCCCAACCATTTGCTGTCCATCATAAAAGCGAACGGTAAACATCACCTGGTGATTCACCGGCAGATCCTGCCCTGCCTGTATCACGAAGGGGTCTTGGCTGTTGCTGGCCTGCTCCAGCTCTCCCAGGTACCCAATGAAGAGGGTGTCACTGGTTACGGCCAGGTGAGCCGACTGGGTGCTTAGCACGGCCTGAAGCGACTGCGCAGGTGCCAGCAGGTTTTGAAAGTCCATCGACAGGGTGAAGCTCTCCCCGGGGCGCACGCCGGCCAGCTCATCATCGCTTTGGTGGTGTGTGGGTATCCATATGTAGGGCCAGTGGCCCTCAGTGAGTGAGCGGTACATGTTCAGGCGTCCGAAGCCAAGCTGTCCGGCGTAAGGCTGGTTCCCTTCCAGGGTGTCGATGGGATCGGCCGTCATTTTAAGCAGGGCAGCCGTCTGCAGGGCATCCAGCGCGGGCAAATGGTCTCTCAGCAATGCCGCTGCACCGGCCACAACAGGGGATGCCATGGAGGTTCCGTTGCCCAGCATGTAACCATCATAGACCCAGGTAGACATAATGGCACTGCCGGGAGCCGACAGGTCCACAAAAGGATTATAGGTGGAGAAGCCCGTCTTCAGGTCCATGCTGTCAGTGGCGGCCACGCTGACCACATGGTCCAGCGAGGCAGGATAAAATGGCAGGTCGTTATTGGCGTTCCCGGCTGCAGCCACGACGAGCACATCCCGGTTCAGCACGGCATAATCGATGATGTCCTGCCCGAAGGGTCCCGGGTTAAAGTGGCTGCCCCACGAACAGTTGATCACATCTACTCCCTGGTCAGCAGCATATACTATGCCCTCGTAGGCTTTTACCAGGCGTCCAAACTCATCGTCAATCTTCACCGGTAAAAAACGTGTGTGAAATCCCACTCCGGCGATCCCCTCATGGTTATCCGGGGTGGCAGCCGCTATGCCCGACACATGGATCCCGTGGGCCGAGTTGTTGAAGCTGGGATCGTTGTTGCCTTCACCCAGGTCCCATCCGTAAAAGTTATCCACATAGCCGTCCCCGTCTGAGTCCTCCCCGTTGATGGGGTCATCCCAGTTATAGTAGATGGCCTCCACCAGGTCGGGGTGCGCCAGGTCCACGCCGGTATCCACGATGGCCACCACCCTGGATGTGTCACCCTGCGCAATGGCCCAGGCCTGGTATGCAGCGATGTTTTCCAGGTAATACTGATCTGCCAGCAGGGGATCGTTCGGATGGTATGTCTCCTGCTTTTCAGGGGATGGGAGCGGACCGGGCACACCATCCATTGTGAGTCCCCCAAACGTACCGGTCCCCGGCAACATCATGGTCTCAGGCAGCATCGTGGTCTCAGGCAATATCGCTGTCTCAGGCAGCATCGCTGTCTCAGGCAACATCGTTGTCTCAGGCAGCATCGTGGTCTCAGGCAGCATCGTGGTCTCAGGCAGCATCGTTGTCTCAGGCAGGAACCTTGGCTGGACATACTCCACCAGTCCGCTGACCAGGAGCTCACGCATGAGCAAAGCCTTGTTTGCCGGATCATCCAGCACAAGTTCATAGATGCGGGACAGATCGGCCAGGGGTCTCCCCGACCGGTGGTAGCGATTTTCCGGCGGCCTGTGGTGAGGAAAGACCCGGCGGGGGGCAAGGCGGCTCCTCCCCCTGAGCATGTGAGCCAGCTCTGCCTCCAGTGTATCTGCTGGCATGGCTGCGGCTTCCCCGGTGAGCTTGAAGATCAAATGTCCCGGCAGAATCGCGCGGTCTGCCAGGGCTTCGTCCAGGTCTGGCCACTGCGAACCCATCGCTGTCCCGTGGAAAAAAAGGGTGAACAACAGAAGCAGTAAGAAAGGGGTACGGGATCGGTGCATGGGCGTCTCTATCTAATGATTACAAGCCCGGCATGGCAGCCCGGCGGCTAAGGAGTTCTGCATAGGCAGGTACATCCTCCAGAAAAAGCCATTTCTCTGCCTTCCGGTCGTGCAAGCAACAGTAGTGTGTCAATCCGTTGCTTGCCACCAGGAAGGGTACGCCAAAGGGCGCATTGTACCTGGCCACCTGGTCAAAGACGTCCCTGTTCAGGGTCACCGATGCAGCCTTGCATTCGATGATCATCAGGGGTTTCCCGTGCCGGTCATAAACGATGGCATCCGCGCGCCTGGGCATCTGATTGTACATCAAATGGCTCTCAACAGCGATCAGGCTGACGGGATAATCCTTATGGGCAACCAGCCAGTGCAGGAAATGTTGCCGGACCCATTCTTCAGGTGTCAATGCCACGTAACGCTTCCGGAACACATCAAACACCTCTCTTTTTCCGGCGCGGCGAACCATTTTCAGCCGGGCGGGTGGAAGATTGAGTGCTTGCATGGTAAAGGACATGGCGGGCCAGGGGCTTTTACGCAAAGATACACATCAATTCTCAATTGAGGTCCGGATAGTGTGCACGGACCGGGCCCCATAAAATCAAGGCGGGGATGGCGGGAAATGAAATGCTTTGCGTACTTTTGCCTTAAGAAGGACCATTGTGAGCCATGGCCGAAACGAACTTCAACAACATCCTGCGCGATATACGCAACAAGATACTGCACCCCATCTACTTCCTCATGGGTGAAGAAAGTTTCTATATTGATGTGATCGCTGACTATATTGAGGACAGGGTCCTGACAGAATCGGAGAAGGAGTTCAACCTGAGCATCCTTTACGGGAAGGACACCGATGTGCCCACCATCGTCAGTACAGCCAAGCGCTACCCCATGATGGCCAGCCACAACATCGTCATCATCCGGGAAGCACAACACATCCGGCAGATTGACCAACTCCTTCCTTACGTGGAAAGGCCGCTGGACTCAACCGTTCTGATCATCTGCTATAAATACAAAACCATAGACAAGCGCACCAAATTTTACAAGGCGCTGGATAAGGCGGGACAGGTATTCATCGGAAAGAAGTTATACGACAACCAGGTGCCGGAGTGGATCAGCACCTATGTGAAAAATCACGGCTACCGCATCGGCCCGCAGGCAGTGCAATTGCTGGCCGATCACCTGGGTTCCGACCTGGGTAAGATCGTCAACGAGGTGCGAAAACTGTTCATCAACCTGGACAAAGGGGCTGAGATCACCTCCCGCCTGATTGAAGAAAACATCGGCATCAGCAAAGAGTACAACACTTTCGAGATGCAGAAGGCCCTGGGTGCGAGGGACAGCCAGAAGGCCTACCAGATAGCCAGGTACTTTGCCGACAACCCCAAATCAAACCCCTTCATCATGACAACAGGGATTCTGCACACCTTTTTCTCCAAGGTGCTGCTTTACCACAGCCTGGCAGACAAAAGCCAGCAAGGGGCAGCCAAAGAGCTGGGGGTGCACCCCTTCTTTGTGAAGGACTTCGTGACGGCAGCCAGGAACTATTCCCCTTCAAAAATCGTCGAGATCTTCTCCCACCTGAGAACATATGACCTGAAGTCAAAGGGCTTTGACAACGAAAGCACGGATCACGGTGAACTGGTCAGGGAGCTGACTTACAAGATCCTGAACTAAGTGAAGACATAAATACGGGATGCATGAACTACTGGTTGGTAAAGAGTGAACCTTCTGCCTACTCCTGGCAGCAATTACTGGATGACGGCCGCACCCTGTGGGACGGTGTCAGAAACTACCAGGCCCGAAACAACCTTCGCGCGATGAAGGTGGGCGACCTGGTGCTTTTTTATCATAGTGTGACTGAAAAACAGGTGATGGGGATCGCCCGCGTGGTAAGGGAGCACTATCCTGACCCCACAACCGACGACGAGCGATGGTCCGTGGTGGACATTGTCCCGGTGAAAAGCCTCGAACAAGCTGTCACACTAAGCATGGTGAAGGCTGACCCCCGGCTGGAGAATGTGGCCCTGGTAAAACAGGCGCGCCTGTCGGTGATGCCGCTAAGGGAGGAAGAGTTTGATGCCATCGTGGAGCTGGGCACGCCACGTCAATGAGGGCATGAATGCATCCGGTGGAACCGCCCCAAATAAGCAGGTAAGATGAATATACTGGATCTCCTCATCGCCGTCGTGCTGGTACTTGGTGCCATCAGGGGTTATCACAAGGGCTTTTTTCATGAAGTGGCCACCCTGGCGGCCCTGGTGGCCGGTGTATTTATCGCCATACTGGCCTCCTCCATCATTGCCGGTATCGCCGAAAATTTGTTCAGCTGGAATACCCGGGTGGTTCAGATCGTCGCATTCGTACTGGTGTTCATCCTTGTGGCAGGACTCATCAGGCTGCTGGGAAGCCTGCTCACCCAATTGTTCAAAGCACTGATGCTGGGGTTTGTCAACAAGCTGGCGGGATTTTTCGTAGGGATGCTCAAATGGGCGCTAATCGCGGCCATCCTGATCATGGTGATCGATTTCTTTGATCATGACGGCCGGCTGATTGCGGAGAGCCTGAGGGAAGGGAGCAGCCTTTACCCGCTGCTGGAAAGCCTTTACACCCGGATCATTGAACGAATGGACATGGCCCAGATCCAGGAAAATTTCTTTCACGTCACGCTCTGATCATAGCGCGCCGGCTGCCTCACTGATTATTTGCCAGGCCTGCTGAAGGTGTTCTTCGCTCGTGGTAGCTTGTCCGACGGACAAACGGAGGCAGAACCGGCCACCCAGCTGTGTGTGGCTCATAAAGACCTTGCCACTGGCGTTGATGGTGTCAAGCAAGCGGCGATTGAGCCGGTCCAATTCCTCCTCCGGCAATTGGTCCTGCTTATAACGAAAACAAACCAGGCTCAGCTGCCGGGGTGCAAGTAGCTCAAAGCGCTCATCAGCCTCCAGCCAGGCGGCAAAGTCCCGGGCCATTCCAATGTGCCTGTCGACCATGTCGGCGATCCCTCTCACGCCGTAGGAGCGAATCACAAACCAAAGCTTCAGGGCCCTGAACCGGCGTCCCAGCTGAATACCCCAGTCCCGGTAATTTTTCACCTGCTTGTCGGCCGATGTCTTCAGGTACTCGGGATCCATGCTGAGGGTTTGCAGCAATGTATCCGGATCCCGCACGAAATAAGCCGAACAATCAAAATTGGTCAGCATCCATTTATGGGGGTTAAAGACAAAAGAATCACATGCCTCAACACCCTTCATGAACCAGCGGTGACCGGGATGAATGGCGGCAGTGCCGGCAAAGGCCGCATCCACATGAAGCCAGATCCCGTATTCCCGGCAAATGGCCGAGATGGGCTCCAGGGGATCCATGGCCATGGAAGAGGTAGTGCCCAGGGTGGCCACCACACAAGCCGGTTTCTTCCCCCTCTCCATGTCCTCCACAATGGCTTTGCGCAGGGCTTCCGGATTCATGGCATACGCATCGTCGACTGCCACGAGGCGGAGATGATGCTTCCCGAAACCGGCTATCCTCACCCCCTTTTCTATGCTTGAGTGGGTCTGTGTGGAAGCATACACCGTCAGGCCGGCGTGCATGCCCCTGTCATTGGTTGTGAAATCGGTGGCCCTTTCGCGGGCCGACAGAAGAGCACACAACGTGGCCGTGGAAGCGGTATCCTGGATCACGCCGCTCATATGGGCAGGCAAGCCGATCATGTCGCGCAGCCATTCCATCATCCGTTCCTCCAGCTCTGTGGCTGCCGGTGAGGTGATCCAGCTCATGCACTGGGCACCCAGTCCGGCGGTGAGGATCTCTGCAAGGACCGAAGGGGGACTGTTGTTTGCCGGGAAATAGGCAAACCATCCGGGATGCTGCCAATGGCTCATGCCGGGCAGGATGATCTCACGGTAATCCCTGAGGATGGTGTCCATATCCTCACCATCCCGCGGCGGAGTGTCCGGCAGGTGAGACAGGATCTCCCCGGGAGTCACCGGGGGGGTGACGGGATAATCCCCGACATGCTCAAAATAATCGGCCAACCAGTCTACCAATTGGTGGCCATGGCGTCGAAAAGTGTCGTTGTCCATCGATAACCGATATGAAAAGCCCACCAGCCCGCAGAGTTCTCCCTGGTGAGGCTGGCCGGTAATGGGTCACAAGGTACCTGCCTGGTCAGAAGGGCAGGTCATCCTCCGCACTGGCAGATTCCGGCGGCTCCTCAGCAGGGGGTGGCGAGTCAAATGGCGGCGGATTGCCCCCGGCGGGAGAAAACCCTGCACCCTGGGCTTCCCTTTCAACCTTCCAGGCTTTCACGTCCGTGTACCAACGCCCGTTGTATTCCCGGCTCTCGATGTTGACAGAGGCGGTAAGCTGTTCACCCTCCTTCAGGGAAAACTGATCGATTTTGTCTCCCCAAACGCTCACACACACCTTGCGGGGATATTGACCATCGGTCTCCAAAATAAAATCCTGTTTGCGCCAGGGGCCGTTGCGCCCCTCACCACTTTGCTCGGAAAGGATGCTGATGATCCTGCCACTGATCTCCATATGCTTCTTAATAGTTTAGAATTAACCGCCGAAAGGGCCGCTTGATGACAATTTAATGGTGATGGTGGACAAAGTTACAACTTTTACTCAGACAACGAAGCCCCTGACGCCAAAGGGCACGCTTTGGTTTTCAGTGATCAGCAGTGACTCATCCCTGTCCCAGTGATGGTCAATACCTCCCTCGATCTCCAGGCGGCCATGCTCTTCAAGCTGCAAGCGGCTGATCAGCTCACCCTTCCGGTAAAATGAGGCCCTGAAACGCATGGCATAAAATGTCTCCATCACCACGAAACGATTCCTGACCTGGCGCCATCTGCCACGCCGATCCAACTGCCTCAGCTCATTCAGCATCGGCTGCAATACCAATTGATTGGTGTTCAGAAAAGCCCCGCTTAGTTCACTGATCTCGGTGCGGACCTGCAGGTCGTCCGCCAGCCTGCCACGGAGCCTGACCACACCCAAAACACGGACACCGCCCCCAATCTTTCTCTCCGCCTCAATGGTGCCATGCACCAGGTTGGCATCGGTAAGGGTATATCGCCACATCTCTTCAGGTGCTTCCGGCAACACATCCCGGCAATGGCCCAGCACCCGCTTTTTGTCCGGATGCAGGATCACACCCGGCACATACTGTTCCGTGCTAACGGCCAGGACCCGTAGTCCCTGGACATGCCTCTGTATGAATGTTCGCATTTTCATATCATGAACCGATTAATGCATCTCATCAATAACATAAAAAATATCACTAACAAATGTACATGAAATTTATTCATTGGAAATTACACACAGACCAATGAAAAAAAATTCATGGGAAAGCGAAGCGGTTATTTTATATTTTTGGATAAAACAATCCTGCATTATTCACGCAGGCAATAAAGCCATGATTTATGCTTACATCCGTCAATCCGGCCACTGGTGAACTGATCGCCACCTACGCAGAACACACGGCAGGGGAAATAACCGACATTGTGGAACGTACTGCTGATGCGCAGCGGCTGTGGGAGGAGAGCGATTTCGCCGGTCGATCTGAGAAGATGAAGGCCGCCGCAGCCATCTTGCGGAACAGGAAGGAACAGTTTGCACGGCTGATCACCGGTGAAATGGGCAAGCCCATCAGGCAATCCCGCGCCGAAGTGGACAAGTGTGCCAGGGTATGTGAACATTATGCCCTGCACGCAAAGGACTACCTGGCCAATGAACCCATCCCCACAGAGGCCACCCAGAGCTATATCGCCTATCGCCCGCTGGGTGTGGTGCTGGCGGTGATGCCGTGGAATTTTCCGTTCTGGCAGGTGTTTCGATTTGCCGCCCCCGCCCTCATGGCGGGCAACGCGGCCCTGCTGAAGCACGCCTCCAATGTGTGTGGCTCGGCCCAGGCCATAGAAAGCGTATTCATTGAAGCGGGCTTCCCCCGCGACCTGTTTCGGGTGCTAAAGGTGCGCGGAGAGAAAGTGGGTGAAGTGATCGGCAACCAGCATGTGAAGGCCGTCACACTCACAGGCAGCGTGCCGGCCGGCCGCGCCATTGCATCCAAGGCGGGGGCCTTGCTGAAAAAAACGGTGCTTGAACTGGGGGGCAGCGATCCTTATCTCATCCTTGAGGATGCCGACCTGGAGAGCGCCGTACCCATCTGCGTCAGGAGCCGGACCATCAACAGCGGACAGAGTTGTATCGCCGCCAAACGTTTTATCGTTACCAGCTCGCAGCTGGATCGTTTCCTGGAATTATTCGCCCGGGAAATGGAACGTCTTCGCATGGGAGACCCCACCGAGGATGGTGTTGACATAGGACCTCAATCCTCCGAACGCCTGCGTGACGAGCTGCATCAACAGGTACGGTCTAGCATCCATAGGGGAGCACGGTGTTTGCTGGGTGGTGAGGTGCCCCGGCAAAAAGGGAGCTGGTACCCTCCCACGGTCCTTGCCGGGGTGAAGGCAGGCATGCCCGCCTACGACGAGGAATTGTTTGGCCCGGTGGCGGCCGTCATAGAAGCCAGGGATGATGCCGACGCGGTGCGCATCGCCAACGACAGCGTCTTCGGACTGGGTGCAGCGGTGTTTACCCGTCACGAGGGACGCGGCAGGCACATTGCTGAAAAACTCATCAATGCGGGGTGCTGCTTTGTCAATGAGATGGTGGTGTCAGATCCCCGCCTGCCCTTTGGTGGCATCGGCGACAGCGGCTATGGCCGTGAGCTGTCCTATGCTGGCATCCGTGAATTCACCAACATAAAGACGGTGTACATCAAGTGAGGGGCTGGTACTGGCCATCCCCTGCCGGGACCCACCGGAGGGGGTCACCGGGACAGCCCGCAAAGGGTTTCCCCGAACACAATGGAGAGGAGGCGCGGACCCACCACGGACAGGCTTCACCGGGACAGCCCGGAGAGGCTTCACCATGCGAAGCGCTTACTCACCCTGACGCAGCGATTCCAGCAGATGAATGGCATCCCCCTGCTCCCTGACCACGAAACGCGCCGCCGTCTGTGTCAGGCCCACCCTGACAGACCAGGCATGATCAGGCATGGTCTGAAACAGCAGCTCATCGGACCAGCCCGCACCAATGGCCAGGATAAAGTCATACTCCTTACGCGACAGCCAGTGCATGGCCAGTTCACCCTTGTTGATCCCTGAATTGCTTACCTCAATCACCTTGGAGCCATGGAGTACGTGGGCGCTGATGTTTGTGACGATGGACAGCAGGTGGTCATTCACCTCCTTCACCAATTGGGAGGCGTGCTCAATGTCGGCCTTATGATAATGCCAGGCCACCGAATAATCGCGCTCCTGGATGTAAGAACCCGGTAGCCGGTCGGTATACATCTCCAGCGTGGGCAGCACCTCTTCCTTCCATTCGGAAGACAGTGGTTTTAACAAGCGCCACCCTTTCTTACCCGAGTCGCGTATCCAGGATCCATGTTCGGCCGTCAGGTTAAGAGACAGGTCTCCCAGCCACTCTTCCAGCTCATCCTTGCCCCGGCCGCTGATGATCACGATGTCCGTGTTGGCGTCCGACTCCAGGCCTGAAAGCAATGAGCGCAGACCCTCCGTTGGTTCGGCGGAGGAAGGATACTTGCTGTAGGGTACCAGGGTACCGTCATAATTCACGAGAATGATGCGGCTCCCCGCCCTGCGGTAATTATCCAGGAGCTCCTTCCGGGTTGCTGCGTTCAGGAGCTTCCGGCTGGCCGACTCACGGGACACCTTGCTGGTTTTCAACAGTACCGACACAAAATCACTGGCCCACTTGGTCACGTCATAGCGCTTCAGGCGACGTTGCATGATCCGGTTCCCCCTGACCTGGTCCCTCACCGGGATGGTCAAGGCCTCTGCAATGGCATCGGCGATCTCGTCGATGTTGTTGGGATTGATCACCACCGACTCGCTCATCTCCTTGGCAGCGCCGGCAAACTCGCTGATGATCAAAACGCCTTTGTGGTCTGTGAGGGAGGCAATATACTCCTTGGCCACCAGGTTCATCCCATCCCGCAAAGGGGTGAGCAGGGCAACGTGACTCATCCGGTATTGCGCGATGAGCTCTTTATGGGGCAGAGAGGTGTACTGGTAAATGACCGGGGTCCAGGTCATGTTGCCAAAATTTCCGTTCACCTGGCCCACCAGCTCATCCAGCTGGCTTTTGATCTTCCTGTAGGAGCCCACGCCAGTGCGGGAGGGGACAACCACCATGTTCAGGCAAACCTTGCCGTGCCATTCGGGATGCTTTTTGAGGAAGAGTTCAAAGCCTTTCAGGCGATTGATGATCCCTTTGGAATAGTCCAGCCGGTCCACCGACAAGACCATCTTGGGCTTTCCCCTGCCTGGCTTCTCTGATGGATGGGGAGAGACATCCATGGTATGGAACTTCTGGAAATCAATGCCCATGGGAAAGGTGCTCACCTCAGCGGTATGGTCCGGCATGGCGATCTTCCCCATGTGGTTCTCCATGCCGAGGATGCGCAGCACACAGCGCAGAAAGTGCTGGGCGTAATCGTGGGTGTGAAAACCCACAAGATCTGCCCCAAGCAGGCCTTCCAGTATCTCCGTACGGCTCTCCTTGTGCAGCATGCGGAACATTTCGTAGGAGGGGAAAGGGATGTGCAGGAAAAAGCCGATGGGGTTGGATACCTTTTCACGCAGCATGGCGGGAAGCAGCATCAGGTGATAATCGTGTACCCACAAGATGTCGTCCTCGCGGATCTCCTTCAGCAACTCATCGCGAAATACCTCGTTCATTCGCTTGTACTCATGCCAGTACTCCAGTTCAAAGCGGGCGTAATTGGGGAAGTAGTGAAACAGGGGCCAGATGGTCCGGTTGCAAAAACCCAGGTACACCTTGTCCATCAGCTTTTTTGATAAGAACACAGGGGAGGCCCTGAACTCCTGCTGCACCTTCTGGCGCACATAGTCCTCCTCCTCTTTCTCGATGTTGCTTCCCGGCCAGCCCATCCATATGTACTCACTGACATCGGAGGTGCCCTTTCCCAGGGACGCCAGGTAATCACTCAGGCCGGACACCAGTCCCCCGGCACTTTTGGTCATGGTGAACTCGCCGTTCTGTTTACTGACAGACACGGGCAAACGGTTGGAAACGATCAGTAGCCTCATGGTTTAATTATTCGTCCGTTAATTGAAATTCTTTTCGGTCATCTTTTTCAAGCAGGTATTTGCGCCCATTCACCCCGACATATACCGGGTCAGCCCAGCCTTTACAAAAGTGCAGCCTGACACTTTGATGGTCTATGTCCAGCCAGATCCAGTGGCTTCTGTATCTAACGTGGAAGGAAAGAGACCTGATGTCACCGGGCAGGCGCGGATTAAGCCAGAGGACATCGTCCCTGGGCTCCAGTCCGGAGTAGCAGCGCTGCAGGATATCCAGGGTGCCGGCCATGGCACCCAGGTGGATCCCTTCATGGGTCGTACCCCCCTGCACATCCCTGAAGTCGCTCACCAGGGCCGCTTTAAAACTCTTCCAGGACCTGTCGCGGTGACTCCTGGCGTAGACCCAGGCGTGGATCACCTGGCTCAGCGTGGATCCATGGGAGGTGCGCGCGCGGTAATACTCGACGTTGCGATGGATATCTTCCTCGTCGAGTTCATAGCCCAGGCGCGCGAAAAGTCTTTGCAATTCCTGGGGCTGAAATAGGTATAGAAGCATCGTCACGTCGGCTTGCTTCGATACCTTGTAGTGATCCGGGGAATCACCTTCGGCTTTCAAAATTCGATCGAGGCGCTCGATATTGTCGTATTTTTCCTGATAGCCAGCCCAATCGAATTCGTCGAGCTCTTCGTAGCCCTCGAATTGACTGATCACACCATCGTGAAAGACGACGATCATCTTGCGAGTGATCTGATCCCAGCGCTCCAACTCGGCATCGTCGATCTCCAATTTGGACATCAATTCCTCGGTCCGTTTGTCGTGGATCAGCTCCAACACATCCATCGCTCGTAGCAGACACCACACGGCGGTGATGTTGGTGTAGACATTATTACTCAGCCCACCGCTATCAGCGTCGGGGTATTTCTCGTGGTATTCGTCGGGGCCCATCACGCCGTGAATCTCGAAGCGATCACGATCGGCGTTGTACTCGGCGAGGCTGGACCAGAATCGAGCGATCTCGACGATGATCTCGGCGCCGTATTCGTCCATGAACACTCGGTCTCCCGTGGCTTCGAAATAATTCCAGATATTGTAGACAATCGCCGAGTTGATATGGCGTTGAAGATGACTGTAGTCGGGGTCCCACTTGCCGGACATGGGGTTTAAATGCATCTCCTGCGTGACCTCTCGTCCATCACTGCCACTCTGCCATGGAAAACA
>SKNE01000212.1 GCA_007120675.1 Bacteroidales bacterium | reverse complement strand
TATGCCCAGCTGCTGATCCGCCTGATCGAAGAACACCATCTCTACCATTTTGATGAAATCGCGATGCGGGACCAGGACGTGCTGGCAGAACAGCGGCCCGCCACCCAGAGAACCAGGGAAGCGGCCATTGAAGACGTGCGGCCGGACGAAGAAAAACCGGTTGTTCCTGCCGAGCGCATCAGTGGACTGCACAATCGCATCCATTACGTCAGGGCCCTGCCCGGTGACACCCCGGCATCATTGGCCAGGGAGATGGATATGCGTGCACGGCAGATCCTGAACTACAATGATATGGAGCGGGGACAGGACCTGGTTCCAGGTCAGAGGGTTTACCTGCAGCCAAAACGCAGGAGGGGTCCGCAGGAGTACCACGTGGCGCGGGCAGGCGAAACCATGGCGGATATATCCCGGGAATTCGGTATCCGCATGGAAAACCTCTACCGGCGAAACGATATGCAGGAGGGAATGGAGCCTGAAGCCGGTCAGCGAATCCTTCTCCAGGGTTATGTGGGCAACATGTTCCAGTACCTCTTTCGAAGGCCCTGATAAAACTTTGACCAACAGGATGCCATCAAGGCATGGCAACAAATCATCCTCACATGTATGGCATTTTACTCATCATGGGCACCGGCATTTTGCTTGGTTACCTGTTCCGGAAGCCACTGAAGCACGGCCTTCTGCTGGATAAATGGATACTGTGGAGTATCTTCCTGCTTCTTTTTATGATGGGGCTGTCCATCGGCCACGATCAGCTCATCATGTCGAGCCTTCCCAGCCTCGGACTAATGGCTTTGGCCATCAGCCTCTCGGCCAGTTTGGGCAGCCTGGTATTTGCCCTGCTCCTTTGGCATATGTATTTTAAAAACAGGAAATAAGCGCGTGAAGAACAGCCTTTACATATTGGCGGCTTTCCTGGCGGGTATCCTGGCCGGCCGACTCCCCTTTGCCAGTGTGCTGCTGGCCCATCCCGGGACAGGAAAATACGCCCTTTACCTGCTCATGTTGCTTGTGGGCATGGGCATTGGGGCCGACCCACGCTCCCTTAAACTGGTCAGGGCCCAGGGGGTCAGGCTTTTTCTTTTGCCCCTGGCCACCCTGGCGGGCACATTCACGGGCGTGGCGGTCCTGGCCGGATTGCTGGAAGAGATCGGGCTGCGGGAAGCGCTGGCAGTGGGTGCGGGCTTTGGCTACTACAGCCTGTCCAGCATCCTGATCACGCAACTGCACAGCGAAAGCCTGGGTGTTGTCGCCCTGCTCTCGAACATCATTCGTGAGGTGCTGACCCTCATCCTGGCCCCCCTGATGGTGATCGTCTTCGGTAAACTGGCCCCCATCGCGGCGGCAGGTGCCACGAGCATGGACACCACCCTGCCTGTCATCAGCAGGGTGTCCGGACGCGAATTCGCCATCATCGCCCTCTTCCATGGAATATTGCTCACCATCCTGGTACCGATCATGGTGCCAGCCATCCTGAGGCTTTTTCCCGGCGCATGAGCGGGTGGTCGTGCCCCGGCAGTCATCGCACCGCTACCAGGTGACCTCGTAAGCCCCGAGGTGGCGAATGTTCCACACATCCACCCCTGCCTCCGTAAAGGCCTCCTCCATAACAGCTGCACGCCATGGCGCATTGGATGCATCAATGATCACCCTATCGGGTTCCAGGTGCCTTAGCAGCAGCGGGACATCCACCCGTGGATTGCCTGTCACCAGCAGGTAATTCACCCTGATAAGCGGAACTGGTGAGCATGAACCGTTCGGAGCAGTCCTCCTGTCAGTGCAACAGCTGTCAAGCAGCTGGACAAAATAACCATCATCGAGCAAAAACATGCTCATCCCATGAAAATGGATCAATGGACCATGGGATGCCAAACCAACATCCCTGCACAGGCTGAGGGAGTCCCCGTTCAGCGGGAGGGGGTTCAGGGCGCGGACACCACGCCCCAAACGATTGGCAGACAGGCTGAACTGCATAAGACGCGGGCTGTCCACCACATGCTCACATGCCATGAATACAGCCTGCCGGCCGTGGATAAAGTCGCTTGCCGTGCCCCTGTTGACATGGTACACCACCACCCCCTTCTGCTGTGTGTTGCGGAAGTGACGCAAGGAGAGTGATGACGCCAGCAAAAGCATGATCACCAGTCCGAAGAGCAGACTTCGGCGCGCACCACGCATGAGATAAGTGAAAAAACCGATCAGAACAAGAAAGATCATGATGGTATCAAAGAAGCTGATGTAAAGGTTTTCTGCGGTGGAGTGAGGCAAGCCTTCAATGAAAGAAACGGATCCGTTCATTGCCCGGATCAAATGGGTCAGAACCTGGCCGGTAAAGCATCCCGCGTATGGCAGGGGACTTAGCACCAATGTAAGCAAGGCGGTGTAGATAATTAACGTGGCCAGTGGGATAACCAGGAGGTTTGTCAACACAAAATAGTTCGGAAACTGGTGAAAATAGTGTATGGCCAGCGGACCTGTGGCCAGTTGCGCTGCGACCGACACCGTGGTGATGGACCAGGCTTTTTTCACCAGGTATTGTTTTGGCCTCCACAACCGTTCCAGCCATGGCTGGAGGCTGACGATGCTGATCACTGCCAGGTAGGATAGCTGAAAACCAATGTGCGCAATGATAAAGGGATCATTGATCAGCAATACAAAGGCGGAGGCAGCCAGGGTGTTGTATATGGTTCCTTTCCGGCTAAAGCTTTGTCCGGCTGCCACGAAAGTAAACATCACCGAGGCACGCAATACAGAGGGACTGAAACCTGTGATGGCTGCATAGAGCCAGATAAGCAGGATGATGCAGGCGGTTTGCAGGTAGCGGCCCCCGGGAAGCCTGAGCAAAAATGAGAAGATGGCTTTCAGTACCATGAATATGATCCCTACATGTAAGCCCGAGACGCATAGGATGTGCATTGCCCCGGCACCGGCAAACTCCCTCCTCATCTCCTCGTCAAGGTACTCCCGGTAACCCAGCAGTAAAGCGGAAATAAGGGCAAATTCCCTATCACCCAAATGATGCGCCTGGAAAACGGCCATGGCACGATCACGCAATCCAAGGGCCAGGTGCATGGACAAACGGCCATGGTTCTCCCCCACGGCCATCCAATGTCCCGACCTGACATAAGCCGAATGGTAGATGTTTTTCCGTGCCAAATGCATCCTGTAGTCGAAGGCATGGGGGTTGACAGGGGGACGGATTTCCCGGAATTCGCCCCTGACCAGCAAGCGGTCACCGTAAGACAGGCCTTGAGCCAGGCTGTCTTTCTCCAAATAGAGGATCATGCGCCCCGAAACCGGGTGAGCAGTACTGTCGTTACCATATTGCAGCACGCTGACCACCAGCTGAAAGGTGTTTTCTTTTTCCGACACCGGCTCCAGGAGTTGTACCAGCATGCTGGCATTATCCACCTCCTCAGCGTAAGCCAAATGCCCACTGTCCAAAGATTCATGGTGGTTATGACAGAACCAGAACCCAAGGGAAAAAAGGGTCAAACTGTACATCGGGCCATGAAACCGGTCGCTGTGGCATATCCCACTAGCAAAAACAGCGTGGAGGACGAGAGGCAAAACAACGATGGCAGCCGGCAGCCAGACCACCTGCGGTAAGTCTGTCTGTGCCACCTGCAGGCACAGAACGATGCGCAGGATGAAAGGGAGCAGGAGCCGGGGCAAGGGCAAGCGAAGAATAGAAGGATGCATTATGAGACAAATATAACAATTTATTCGTCTTATAATGCATATTTTATGTTTTTATTTTTTTTTGATAAGGCAATGCGTTGCGGCCACTGACAGCCGTGGGGATACAAAACATGCCCGGCACCGGCAG
>SKNE01000111.1 GCA_007120675.1 Bacteroidales bacterium | reverse complement strand
GTGCTCGGGCAGGATCTCCTCTTTACCATCCAGGTCGGCAATGGTCCGCGACACCTTCAGGATGCGGTCGTAGGCCCTGGCCGACAGGTCCAGCTTTTCCATGGCCGTTTTCAGCAGCAGGGCTCCCGCTTTGTTGATCCGGCAGACCGATCGCATCTCCCTGCTTCGTATATGGGCATTGCAATACACCCCGGGGATTTCCACATACCTCCTGGCTTGCCGTTCCCTGGCCCGGAGGACCCTTTCCCGTATGGCACTGCTTTTTTCTGTCCTGGTTTGGTGGTGCAGCTCATTGAATGCCAAGGGAGTTACTTCAACGTGGATGTCGATCCTGTCCAACAGGGGTCCCGACAGGCGGTTCAGGTACCTTTGCACGATGGCCGGCCCGCAGCTGCACTCCCTTTCAGGGTGGTTATAGAAGCCGCAGGGACAAGGGTTCATGGCGGCCACCAGCATGAAGCTGGCCGGATACTCAACGGAATACCTGGCCCGGTTCACTACGATGGAGCGGTGCTCCAGCGGCTGGCGGAGCACCTCCAGGGCACTGCGGCTGAACTCCGGCAACTCGTCCAGGAACAGCACGCCGTTGTGTGCCAGGCTGATCTCGCCGGGCCTGGGCCACGCCCCCCCGCCAGTCAATGCGATGTGGCTAAGGGTGTGATGGGGACTCCTGAAAGGCCGGGTGGCCAGCAGGGAGGTGTTGTTGTCGAGCTTGCCGGCCACGCTGTGTATTTTGGTGGTCTCGAGTGCCTCCTGCAGTCCCGGCGGCGGCAGGATGCCAGGCAGCCTCCTGGCCAGCATGGTCTTTCCCGACCCCGGTGGGCCTATCAGGAGCAGGTTATGGCCTCCCGCTGCGGACACCTCCATGGCCCTTTTGATGTTTTCCTGGCCCCTGACATCAGAAAAATCGGATCCCTCATTCTCTTGCCGGGCAAAAAATTCTTCCCGGGTATCCACCTGCACGGGCTCCGGTGCACCCCGGCCATCGAAGAAGTCGATCACCTGCCGGATATTCTTCACGCCGTAAACCTTAAGCTGGTTGACCACGGCCGCTTCACGCGCATTCTGTGCAGGCAAAATAAAACCCTTAAAGCCCTGCTCCCTGGCCATGACGGCGATGGGCAGGGCTCCCCGGATGGGCTGTAGTCCCCCGTCCAGTGATACTTCACCCATGATCAGGTAGTTTGTCACCTGCTCGCGGCACATCTGGCCTGTGGCTGCCAGGATCCCCACGGCGATGGTGAGGTCGTAGGCCGAACCCTCTTTGCGGATGTTGGCCGGAGCCATATTCACCACGATACGTTTCCCAGGGATCCGGTACCCATTGTGCTTCAGTGCCGCCTCGATGCGGTGGTGGCTTTCCTTGACCGCGCTGTCGGGCAGACCCACCATGAAAAAGTTCACCCCCGGTCCGACCGAGACCTCCACCGTGACGATGGCGGCCTGTATCCCCTGGATGGTGCTTCCGAATGTTTTTACCAGCATGTTGAAACTTTTTTCAAATATACAATATAATGACAAAAAAATAATATAAAAAATACAATAATTATAACAAAATATAATTATAATCAGAAACCTTCCGGTGAAACAGCCTTCCTGGCCCTTCATCAACTGCTGTTCGGGTGTGGCCCCCATTTCAATGGCGCACCCTTCTGGCCGCCGGTGTGTTGCCACTTGCCTGGGGCCAACAGCGTGAATTATGCAGGTTGAGTGTGCAGATCTTCAAAAAATTCCTTGGACAAACAGTCAAAAGAATTAAATTTGTGACGCCAATTCAGCTTGATCATCCATAATTCCAAACAATAAAAACCCATTTCATATGCAGAAAAACAGAAAGAACGTCATCATTATTGGGGCGGCAGGAAGGGACTTTCACAACTTCAACACCTACTACCGCAACAATGAGAACTACAACGTGGTTGCATTCACTGCTGCGCAAATTCCCGACATCGACGGACGCAAATACCCTGCTGAGCTGGCCGGTGAAATGTATCCCGACGGCATTCCGATCCACAACCAGGGCGAGCTGGGCAGGCTGATCAAGGAGCTGGAAGTGGATGTATGCGCCTTTTCTTACAGTGATGTTTCCTACGACGAGGTGATGGCCGTGGCAGCCGAGGTCAATGCTGCCGGGGCGGACTTCCTGCTGATTGGTCCAAAGGAAACCATGATTGAAAGCAGCAAGCCGGTCATAGCGGTGGGCGCGGTACGCACCGGCTGTGGCAAGAGCCAGACCTCACGTCGCATCATTGAGGCCCTCATGGCCCACGGCATGAAGGTGGTGGCGATCCGTCATCCCATGCCCTATGGCGACCTGGTGGCCCAGAAGGTGCAGCGTTTCGCTACCATCGAGGACTTGAAGAAACACAATTGCACCATTGAAGAGATGGAAGAGTACGAGCCCCACGTGGTTCGCGGCAATGTGATCTATGCTGGCGTGGATTATGAGGCCATTCTGCGTGAAGCAGAGAAAGAGGCCGATGTGATCCTCTGGGATGGGGGCAACAATGACTTCCCCTTCTACAAGCCCGACCTGATGGTGACGGTGGTGGATCCGCACAGGCCCGGCCATGAGCTGACCTATTATCCTGGTGAGACCACGCTGCGCCTGGCAGATATCGTCGTGATCAACAAGATGGACAGTGCAGGACCTGAAGGCATCCAGGCGGTACGCGATAACATCGCCAAGGTCAATCCCCATGCCAAGGTGGTGGATGGTGCTTCGCCCCTTACCGTTGATAAGCCCGAGCTGATCAAGGGCAAGAAGGTGCTGGTGGTGGAAGATGGTCCCACCCTGACCCACGGTCACATGAAGATTGGAGCCGCCACAGTGGCTGCCCGCAAGTACGGTGCCGCCGACTACGTGGATCCCAGGCCTTATGCCGTTGGACGCCTCAAGGAGACCTTCGAGATCTATCCCGGGATCGGCGTGCTCCTGCCCGCCATGGGATATGGTGAGCAGCAGATCAAGGACCTGGAGACCACCATCGCCAACACACCCTGCGACACCGTGGTGATCGGGACACCCATCGACCTGTCGCGCGTGGTGCGCATTGACAAGCCCACCGTGAAAGTGGGTTATGAGCTGCAGGAGATAGGTCATCCGATCCTCTGCGACCTGATGTGTGACTTCCTCAAGGAGAGGAAGCTGATCCGCCAGGACTGCGGTTGTAAATAATCTTTTTCGGGAGCCTCAGCAGCCCCCTTTTTTTTGCCCATAGGCCGGGGCCCGGTCCCGGCACGACAAAGCACGCAAAACAAGCAGTAACATGAAAAACAAGAGCCTAGTTTCCATCAACGATTACTCCAGGGAGGAGCAAATCCGCATCCTGGACCTGGCGAAGGAGTTCGAGCAGGAGCCGGTGCAGGAGATCCTCAGCAGGCACGTAGTTGCTTCGCTTTTCTTCGAACCATCCACCCGCACCCGCCTGAGCTTCGAAAGCGCCGTGAACAGGCTGGGCGGAAAGGTCGTGGGGTTCTCGGAGGCCAGCAACACCAGCGTCAAGAAGGGGGAGTCGCTGCGCGACACCATCCTCACGGTGGCCAATTACAGCGACCTGATCGTGATGCGCAACCCCATTGAGGGCAGCGCCCGTTTCGCTGCGGAGATATCACCCGTACCCATCATCAATGCCGGTGACGGTGCCAATCAGCATCCCACGCAGACACTGCTGCACCTTTACAGCAGCCGGAAAACGCAGGGCAGCCTCGACAACCTCCAGATCGCCATTGTGGGCGACCTGAAGTATGGCCGCACCATCCACTCGCTGGTGATCGCCCTTTGCAATTTCAACACCACCTTCCACCTGGTTTCGCCCGTGGAGCTCAAGCTGC
>SKNE01000147.1 GCA_007120675.1 Bacteroidales bacterium | reverse complement strand
TGTCGTCCAGATCCTGCAGGTGTTCACCGAGGATGCGCCCCTGGCAATGGAAAAGATCCGCGACGGGATGCGAAGCGGGGACATGCAAAAGGTGCGCAGCGAAGCGCATAGCCTGAAATCGTCCGTCAAGCTGCTGCAGGTGCAGGGACTGACCGAAACGGTCATCTCCATCGAAGAGCTGGCAGACAGCGGGGGGGATAAAGAGGGGTTGCGCAAGCAGGTGGACAAGCTGTCGGAGGACCTGCCACTGCTCATTGAACAGATTCTCAGTGACATCAAAGGCTCGCCCTGACATCCGTGGCATGGGTCAGAAGACCGTGTAGACGGACCGTGTTGCAGGCCAGCTGCAGTGAAAAGAAAGAACTCGTAATTTGTGTTTATTATTCATTTTTTAATGGGGGTCATATGAAGAAAAAGATACTTGTGGTGGATGACGAGCGAACGATCCGCATGCTGCTGGAGAATTACTTTCGCGAAAGCTATGACGTAACCAGCAAGTGCGACGGACAGGAAGCCATGAACTGGCTGCACGAGGGAAACATTCCCGACCTGATCATCGCCGACATCAACATGCCCAACATGGATGGCAATGCCTTTGTGGACAACCTCCGCTCCAGCGGCTACTTCAAGGACATCCCGGTGATCATGCTCTCGGCTTCGGAGAGCAGCACCGAGCGCGTGAAGTTTTTACGAATGGGCGCCAACGACTACCTGGTGAAGCCTTTCAATCCCGAGGAGCTAAGTCTTCGGATTGAATTGCTGCTCAGCAGGTAGCTCTCCGCTGGCCACTAAAAAACCAAGCCATGACACAGGAAGAACCAGGAAAACCGCCTTTGCGGCTGCTGTACATCGGCCAGTCGGAAGAAAATATTGCCCTCCTGGCAGAGGGTGGCCTGTTCAGGGCCGAGCGCGTGGAAAACAGCTTGCAGGCCTCCGCCTGGCTCAGGAAGGGGGGACAGGCAGATGCCATCCTGTGCGAGATGAACCTGCCCGGGGTGAGCGGACTGGACTATTACCAGATGCTTGTCAAGGAAGAGGGCGAGAGGCCCCAGCATTTCCTGCTGCTCCATCCCAAGGCAGACAAGGATTTCCGGCTCAAAGCCCTGAAGGCGGGGATCCATGACCTTTACACCAGTTTGCCGGGCCCCAAAACCCTGGCCAAACGCCTGGATTACCTCCGGGAACACCCCGTGGTTCCCACCGAAGCAGTCCGCCAGGCAGCCACTTACCGCATGCCCCTCGTGAAGCGGGCCTTCGACATCCTGGCCTCCGGGGCAGGACTCCTGGTGCTGAGCCCCTTCTTCCTGCTCATCGCCGCGATGATACGCCTGGAATCCAAAGGCAGCGTATTTTATGCCTCCAAGCGGGTGGGGACGGGCTATCGCGTCTTTGACTTCTATAAGTTCCGGAGCATGTACACCGGGGCCGACCTGCAGCTGAAGAGCCTGGCCCATCAGAACCAGTACGCTGCCTCCCAGGAAGAAGAACACGACAGCCTGGAGAGCAGCTGCCCGGACTGCGAAAAGCTGGGCGCTTATTGCTCCCCTCCGCTGCATATCGACGGGGAGGTGGTGTGCGAACGGCGTTACCTTCAGGAGAAGAAGGCCAAAGCGGGAGCGGCCTTCGTAAAGATCCTCAACGACCCCCGGGTCACCCGGGTGGGACGCTTCATCCGGAAGACAAGCATCGATGAGCTGCCCCAGCTATTCAACGTGCTCAAGGGCGATATGTCCATCGTGGGCAACAGGCCCCTGCCCCTCTACGAGGCCGAGCAGCTCACATCCGACGACTGGGGAGAGCGCTTCCTGGGCCCCGCCGGCATCACCGGCCTGTGGCAGGTAAACAAAAGGGGAAAGAAGGATATGTCGGACGAGGAGCGGAAGCAGCTGGACAACTACTATGCACGGCACTATTCCTTCTGGTACGACATAAAGATCATCCTGCGCACCATCCCGGCGCTGCTGCAGAAGGAGGACGTGTAGGTGTCCCTTATGGCGAGTGTTTCGCCCTTTTGGCGCGCTCCCAGTTGACCCCCTGCTGCCTTCTGAAGTAGCGTATCATCCCCAGGTAGACGGCATAATTCATCACAAAGAAATAATAGGGTACAAAGAAGGGCTTGAAGCGGATCTGCCGGTTTTCCAGCCAGAGACCTGCCATGGCCATGAGATAAAATAAGAGCTGCAGTGCCAGGAGGATGTTATACAGTCCGGGGGTACCCAGCCCCTCCCCCACAGCCAGCAGCACATTGAGCAGAAAGATCAGCGGCAAGGCAAGGGGAGCGAGGGTCCAGCGCAAAACCCGGTGCGACAGATACTGGAAAAAGAGGGTCCCGTGCCTGAAGGGATTCAGCAGGTGTTTCAGCCTGATGATGGACTGTATGCCGCCGGCTGCGATGCGCACCTTGCGTTTCAGCTCCTCTTTCACATTGGCCGAGGCCGTCTCCATAGCCCAGGCATCGGGAGAATACTGGATTGTGTAGCCCTTGGAGGCAATGCGCAAGCTGATGATAAAGTCATCCAGCAGCGTGTCTTTCTCCACCTCCTGGAAAAGCTCCGTCCGGATGGCAAAGAGCTCACCGGCGGCGCCTACCGCCGAGTAGAGCTCCGCATCCCATTTTTTCAGGGCCGACTCGTACTTCCAGTACAGCCCTTCGCCGGCGCTGGCGGCCTGCTCCTTCTCCCCCATCATGATACGCTTTTCGCCGGCAACACAGCCCACTTTGGGGTCGCTGAACAGGGAGGTGATCACACGTATGGACTCCTTTGACAAGATAGTATTGGCGTCGGAGAAAATGACGATGGGGGTCTTTACAAACTGCATGCCCCTGTTGATGGCGCCGATTTTTCCGCCCCGCTCGTCTTTGTGATACAGCCTCACCTCCGGATGCTTGCGCAGGGCATCGGGGGTGCCGTCGTCCGATCCATCGGTGACCCAAAGGTGATGGACCTTTTCCTTTGGATAATCCAGTGAAAGATGGTTTTTTACCTTGGCATCCACATAATCCTTCTCATTGTAAGCGGCCACAAACAAGGTCACCTCAGGCTCATAATCCGGGGTGTCCTTCGCCTTGTTTTGCTTCCCCAGCAGGCGCTTCAGCCTGACAAGGATAAACAGTGTCACACCGTAGCCCACATAAGTGTAAAAAACCAGTGCCAGGGCAAGCCAGAAAATGATCTCCAATGCGTTCATGTCTCTCTTTTCATTGCGTGCATGGTTGCACTTGTTGTTGTGATAAAAAAATGATTGATCCCCTAAGGGAATGGCAAACGGCCGGACAGCCTGCATGCAGGCTGTCAGGAGGTTTGCTTCAGCAGCTCATCGAAGTAGGCGATGGTCTTCTCCAGGCCTTCGCGCAGCTGCACCCGGGCTTCCCAGCCAAGCAGCTCCCGGGCATAGGTGGTATCGGGCCGTCTCTGCACCGGGTCATTCTCCGGCAAAGGCAGATAGGCGATTTTGGATCTTGAATGGGTCATGTCGATGACCATTTCAGCCAGCTCCTTAATGGTGAACTCATTCTCATTGCCTATGTTGATGGGGCCGATGATGGAGTCGTCGGTGTGCATGAAGCGGGTCATCCCCTCCAGCAGGTCGTCCACGTACTGAAAGCTGCGCGTCTGGCTGCCATCTCCGTATATGGTGATGTCCTGGTTTTTGAGCGCCTGGATGATGAAATTGGACACCACCCTGCCATCGTCGGGCTGCATGCGAGGTCCGTAGGTATTGAAGATGCGGATAATCTTCACCCTGACCTTATTCTGCCGGTGGTAATCCACGAAGAGCGTCTCCGCGCAGCGCTTCCCCTCGTCATAGCAGGAGCGGGGACCGATGGGGTTCACGTTACCCCA
>SKNE01000206.1 GCA_007120675.1 Bacteroidales bacterium | reverse complement strand
TTCCCTCGTGCAGCCAGTTCATGGCTTCCTGGCCATCGCACTTACTGGTTACGTCGTAGCTCTCGCGAAAGTAATTCTCCAGCAGCATACGGATCGTTCGCTCGTCATCCACCACAAGTATTCTTTTCTTCATAAGCCCCCATTAAAAAATGAAAAATAAGCACAAATTACGAATTTTTTCTTTTCACTGCAGCTGGCCTGTAACATTGTCCGGCCACGTTGCCTTCTGCCCCTTGCCCCGGATTTCATGGCGAGTCTTTGATGTCTCTGAGAATCTGTTCAATGAGCAGTGGCAGGTCCTCCGACAACTTGTCCACCTGCTTGCGCAACCCCTCCTTATCCCCCCCGCTGTCTGCCAGCTCTTCGATGGAGATGACCGTTTCGGTCAGTCCCTGCACCTGTAGCAGCTTGACGGACGATTTCAGGCTATGCGCTTCGCTGCGCACCTTTTGCATGTCTCCTCTTTGCATCCCGTCGCGGATCTTTTCCAGTGCCAGGGGCGCATCTTCGGTGAACACCTGCAGGATCTGGACGACAAAGTCGCGGTTTCCCCGGCTCATCTGTTCCACCAGGCTGGTATCATAGGCTATTTTCTTCATCATTTGCTGATTGTTTTTCCGGCTTTTGTCGCTGTTTTTCCCAGTGATCTTAAGATCCGGATTCATTTGGGTCGACGTGCAGGTAGGTTCGGACAGCCCGGCTGAACTCATTTTCCTGCACGGGTTTTGGAACGTAGTCGTCCATCCCGGCCTCCAGGCAGCGTTCACGCTCCCCTTCCTTGGTTCGTGCGGTGACGGCAATGATGGGTGTCCTGGGCAGGGAATGTTTGTTTTCGTACTCCCTGATCTCCCGTGTTGCCTGGTAGCCGTCCTTTTCAGGCATGTGGATATCCATGAGCACCAGCTGGGGCCTGTGCCTCTTGAACTGGTCCACCGCATCCTGGCCGTTCCAGGCCTCCACCACCTCGCAGTTTGGGGCGACGTCCATAAGGATGTTCTTCACCAGCATCATGTTGATCCTGTTGTCTTCGGCAATCATGCACAGGCAGGTTTGACGCTTCTTTGCGGACCCTTCCCCTTCTTGCCATTCGCAGGGCACTTCACGGCACACCACGTAGGTCCGTATGATCCTACCCTTCTCATCATATTGGAAATAGGCGTGATCTTCCCGGCAGATGTAGCGTCCTTTTTGTGTTTTCTCCCGGAAGGAGTAGGATGCTTCCTTTTGCCTGTTGCGGGTGACTTCCTCCAACATACGCGCCAGCTTCTCCCTGTCGCCGGGGTGGATGTTGTCCCGGATCCTTTTCCCTTCCAGGTCCGGCACGCTGCCTTCGTCGTACTCCATCATCTCAAGGTAACGTGGCGAGGCGTAGACGATGCGCTCGTTTTCGATGATCAAAAGGGCATTGGTCTTCCCTTGCGCGCCAAGGTCCGAAAATGGACCGGTGGATGGGCTGTCGTTGTCAGGCATGGGGCTATCTTCTTTTATTTATGGATGCTGTCCAGGTGATGCAAGAGTTTTTGGCGGAGCGTTTTCTCGTGGATGGGTTTGGAAACGAAGTCGTCCATCCCCAGCTCCAGGCTTTTCTCCTTTTCGGTATTCAGGGCCCCTGCGGTGAGGGCGATGATGGGAACGGGTTTTCTGCGGTGCTTGCGCTCCCATTGCCGGATCTCACGGGTGGCCTCGAAGCCGTCCATCACCGGCATCTGGATATCCATCAAGACCAGGTTGGCCGGCTCTTCCTTAAAGCGGGCCAGGGCTTCTGCACCGTCGCTCGTTTCCACCACGGTGGCTCCCGGCCTGATTTGCCTGATGAGCTCGATGATCAACAGCCTGTTCACCTTATTGTCTTCCACGATGAGGATCTTCTCGTTGGATGTGCCTTGCATGTCAGGTGCTTTGACTACCGGTGCTTTTTCCATGGGAGGTGCTGGCGGTTTTTTTGCCGTGGTACCCAGCTCACCGATGGCTTCAAAGAGCACCTGCATCTTCACCGGTTTGAGTATCCGGTGCGAGATCTGCAGCTCCCGGCATTTTTTGTGGATGCTGCTGTCGTCTGACGAGCTGTGAAGGAGGATGATGGGCTGCTTGTCCGGGCTTAGGCGGAATTTTTCGCGGATCACCCTGGCTATCTCCAGCCCGTTCATGTAGGGCATGTTGTAGTCCATGATGATCACGTCGAAGTGCCGGCCCGTCTCAATCAATTCCAGGGCTTCGATGCCATTGCCCGCCAGCTCGGTCTTTACACCGGCGTATTCGAGCATCTTGCTCAGGATGACGCGGTTGTTCTGGTTGTCGTCCACCACCAGGCTCTGCCTGATCTGCTTTTTGCTGGCGATTTTTGGGACCTCTCCCTGTTCTGTGGTGGTGGTGAGCTTGAAGGAGAAGGTGCTGCCCTGCCCCTCCTTGCTATCCAGGCTGATGTCGCTGCCCATCTTGGCCAGCAGCTGGCTGGAGATGATCAATCCCAGGCCGGTTCCCCCGTACTTGCGTGTGGTGGAGGTGTCGGCCTGGGTGAAAGCCCTGAACAGCTTTTTTTGGTTTTCTTGCGAGATGCCGATGCCCGTGTCGCGGACGGAAAAATGGTAGGTCGTCCGGTCTTTTTGTTTCTTGCAGGCTTTGGCTCTCACACGCAGCTCCACCTCCCCCTTTTCGGTGAACTTGATGGCATTGTTCAGCAGGTTCACCAGTACCTGCTCCAGGCGGGTGGGGTCGATCATGGCGTAGCGCGGAATGCCGGGATCCAGGTGCAGGAGCAGCTCGATCTTTTTGGTGTTGGCGAAGTAACCCACCACGTCCGTGGTTTTTTCCACCAGCTTGATGATGTCCGTCCGCACGATGTCCAGCTCCAGCTTGTCGGCCTCGATCTTGGAAAAGTCCAGGATGTCGTTGGTCAGGCTCATGAGCACCTGGGCCGAGACGTTTACATTCTCCATGTATTGCTGCTGGTTGCTGCTGAGCTTGGTTTTCATCAGCAGCTCGGTGAACCCGATGATCCCATTCAGGGGGGTACGGATCTCATGCGACATATTGGCCAAAAACTCGCTCTTGGCCCTGTTGGCCTTGTCGGCTTCCTCCTTGGCGACCTTCAGCTCGGCATTGCTTTTTTCCAGTGCTTCGTCGGTCCACTTGCGCCTCAGGGCCCCGGCCATCAGGTCGCCCATCACGCGAAGCAGGGAGACCTCATGATCCTTCCATACCCGCTTGCTGTGCACGGCATCGAAGCCGGCAAAGCCCACCAGTTCCCTTGACACCACCAGGGGCACCACCACCACCGACTGGATGTTCTGTGCCTGCAGGATGTCGCGCTCCCCTTTCCAGCTGTCAGGCATCTGGTTCACGTCGGCGATGTGGATGTTTCGCCCCTCGCTCAAGGCCGTCATCCAGGCAGGGAATATGTCCACGGGCAGGTCTGACAGGTTCTCCTTTTCCGGACTGATGCCCTCTGCACACCATTCGTGGGTATTGCTCATCATCTGTCCGTCCGAATGGAGCAGGAATATATAGGACCTGTCCACCTCCAGGAAGCTTCCCACCCTGCCGAGTCCTTCTTCCACCTCCTTGTCGGTGTTGATGGAGCGGGCCGAGATGAAGCGATCCGACAGCATCACCAGCAGGTGTTCAAAGTTGGTCCGGTCGATGATCTCCTGCTCGGCCAGCTTTTTGTCCGTGATGTCAATGGCGATGCCCGTGTGGTAGAGTAGCTTTCCCCTGTCATCCTTTATGGGGGATGAGCGCGACCATATCCAGCGAATGGTCCCGTCGGGCCTGCGAATGCGGAACTCCTCATCGAACAGGTTGCTTTCGGCATAGTCTGCAAAAGCCTTGTTCACCGCCTCCCTGTCC
>SKNE01000181.1 GCA_007120675.1 Bacteroidales bacterium | reverse complement strand
GAAGAGATCATTTCCGGGAATCATCACCCGTATCTCAGCGATCTTATTTTCATTGTTTGCAGCAGCATCCAGTTTGAGTGTCACATCACAACCAATCACCCCATCAAAGAGGTTGGCCAGTTTGCTGGTCTTCTCCCTGATGAAATCTTCCAGTTTAACATCTGCCTTGAAATGGATCGAACTGATTGTTACCTTCATATTTTTGGATCCTCCATGTTAATTAAGCCTTTGGATGGGCTTGTTTATAAATGCTTCTGATCTTGTCAATGCTGGTATGTGTATACACCTGGGTGGCCGACAAGCTGGCATGTCCCAGCAACTCCTTGATGGCGTTCAGGTCGGCCCCCTTGTTCAAAAGGTGGGTGGCAAAGGAGTGGCGCATGACATGCGGGCTTCGCTTGGTCTTTGTGGTAGTCAGTGAGAGGTAGCGGGCCACCTTTCGCTGGACAAAAACGGGATACAATGGATTTCCCTTGTCAGTAAGCAATACGCATTGATCCGGTCTTGTGTCGAAGTGCAGGGCCTTTTGCCGGCAGTAGTCGTTATACAGGCGAACCAGGTGGGGCATCAGGGGAATGATGCGCTCCTTACTGCCCTTTCCGGAGATTCTCATCTGCCCTTTGCCGGTGTCCATGTCGCGGTGCCTGATTTGGATCAGCTCAGAGAGCCTGATCCCTGTCGAATAGAGAAGCTCCATCAGCAAGCGGTCACGAAGACCGCCAAAGCTTTCATCATAAACCTCCACCTCCAGGAGGTTGGCCATCTGTTCCTCCTCAACGAAAACCGGTAAGGGCTTGCCCGCTTTCAGGGATTTGATTCTCAGCATGGGATTGCTTTTCAGCGGGGATGTCCCTTCCAGGTATTTGTAGAATGAGCGCAAGGTGGAAGCTTTTCGGTTAAACGTGGTCCCGGACATCCCTTCACGGCTAAGGCTGGCAAACCAGGACCGGACCATCTGTGCATTGGCCCCGGCCGGATCATCCTGGCCGTAAACCCGCTGAAGAAAGTCAGCAAACTGGTCCAGGTCATTCTTATAAGCACGCAGGGTGTGCACTGAGTAGCGCTTTACACGGGTAAGGTGATCCAAAAAGTCCTTCGTATATTGGCCCATACGGAAAAGAAAAGAAGAAACCTTTGCCTTAAAGATATGCCAAAAAAATGGCATGTGCAAACATTTCTTCCTAAAATGAACAAAAATATCCCTGGCAAAGTAAGCCTATGCGTCCTGCTGGTCTCTCAGCTTCTGGATGTAGATGGCTTTCAGTTTTTGTTCGCGCTTCTTGACGGAGGGCTTGGTAAACTTCTGGCGATCCCTCAGTTCACGAAGCACGCCGGTCTTCTCAAACTTGCGCTTCATCTTTTTCAACACCCTGTCGATGTTTTCGTTTTCTTTTATGGGAACAATGATCATAATGCAGCTTTTTCTTTCTGTTACAAAAAAATGTACCGGTATTTTTCCTGGGTTATCAGGTCCACTGATCACGCCAGGTTCCCGGCCTTTACCACCTGGGCCATTAAAGCGGGTGCAAAACTACAAAGTTTTTCTAAAACAAACAAGTTTTTGATCATCAACTTCCGATGGAACGGTTCAGAAAGTCAGTCATCAGCCTGTAGAGGTGCCATCGTGCAGTGCTGGTGAATATGCCGTGATTGTGATCGGGGTAAATCATCAGTTCAAAGTCCACCCCTGCCTCGATGAGGGCATTGGCCATTTCCAGTGTATTCTGGTAATGCACATTGTCATCGGCGGAGCCATGCACCAGAAGGTATGGGCCCCTGATCTTTTCCACGTGATTGATGGGAGAGTTGTCATCATACCCGTCGGGGTTTTCCTGGGGTGTGCGCATGTAGCGTTCGGTGTATATTGTATCGTAATACCGCCAGCTGGTCACCGGGGCCACGGCGATGGCTGCCCGGAAGACATCTGCCCCCTTGGCCAGGCAGAGGGAGGATATGTACCCGCCGTAGCTCCAGCCAAATATGGCGATGCGACCCGCATCGATATAGCCGAGTCCACCCAGGTAGCGTGCGGCCTCTGTCTGGTCGATGGTTTCATACTTGCCCAGCTGCAGGTAGGTCATCTTTCGGAATGCCTCCCCCCTGCCCCCCGTACCGCGGTTGTCGACGGTAACCACGACATACCCCTGGGCGGCGAGCATCTGAAACCACACCCCGTTGAAGGTGTTCCAGCTGTCGACCACCGCCTGGTGGCCGGGACCCCCATACACGTACATCAGCAAGGGGTATTCGTTATCCGGGTCAAAGTCGGCCGGCCGAATCATTTGCCCGTTAAGAGACACCCCTTCACTGGTGGTGAACTGGAAAAACTCCGGTTTCACAAAGGCATGGTCCTCAACACGTTCCCGGAGCTCCCGGTTGTCTTCCAGCACCGCTACCAGGCTGCCATCAGAACGGTGTATACTGTATACCGGTGGCTCATCGGCCCTGGAAAAGCGATTGATAAAGAAACGAAAGCCGGCGCTGAAGGACGGGCTGTGGGTACCCTCTCCCCGGGTGAGTTGCTGCACCTCACTGCCGTCAAGGGAAGCAGCATACAAGTGGTTCCTCAAGGGTGACTCTTTGCGGGCGGTGTAATACACCATGCCTTGATCCTCATCCAGGCCCAAAAAACTCAGCACATCATATTCACCGCGGTTTATGGGCCGTAGAAGCCTTTCTTCCATGTCATACAGATAGATATGGTTGTAACCGTTTTGCTCACTGGTGAGGATGAAATGGCGTCCGTCAGATAAGAATGTCAAATCGAAAGTGATCTTTACGTAGTAATCATTGGTCTCTTCATAGATCACGGACGCCTCACCGGTGTCTGCATCGGCCAGGAGAATCTCAAGGTGGTTCTGGTGGCGGTTGAGGCGCTGGAAGGAGAGCTGTCCGGGATCCTTGGTCCACTGTATGCGCGGAATGTATTGATCCGTTTCCTCCCCGGTGTCCACCCTGGTGGTTTCCCTGCTGTCCAGGTCATAAATGTGCAGGCTGACAATGGCATTTTCTTCTCCTGCCTTGGGATACTTGAACCGGTATTCTTCAGGGTAAAGCTGGCCGTATTTCATCATCACAAACTCCCTGACATGTCCTTCGTCAAAGCGCATGAAGGCAATGCGGCGTCCATCGGGCGACCATTCAAACCCTTTGGTGATATAAAACTCCTCTTCGTACACCCAGTCGGTGGTCCCGTTGATGATGTGATTGTAGTGGCCATCTGTGGTTACAGCATATTCTCTGCCGGTATCCAGCTCCTTTACATACAAATTGTTCTGTCTGACAAAGGCCACCTTGCTGCCATCAGGAGAAAAGTCGGGCAGCCGTTGCGTGGTGCCTTCCGAGAGTGGGGTTAACTGCTGCGCATTCAGATCCCAAATGTGATATTCTGCCCGCCGCGACCGCCTGTAGATGGACTCCTCTCTCACCCCCACAAGCAGCATCTCTTCGTTTGGGCCGAACTCATAGGTGTCGATTCCCATGGCCTGTCCGTTCCCGTCTTCCAGGATCCCTTCGGTGGTGAACAGCCTTTCCACCAGCTCCCCTGTCTCATAGAGGTGTTTGTCGATGTGGTGCCTGTCCCTGATCAGCGTGTAATGCTCTCCATCCTGCATTGACAGGCCCCTGGTGATGGTTTTCGGACTAAAATAGCGGTCAAGCCATAATTTCTCCAGTGTGATCTCCGATTGTCCAAAGACTGGTGTCAAGGCGATCAAAAGGCTTAGTGCTGCTAACAATCTGCGTAGGTTCATCTGTTTATCTTTTACAATGGTTGGATCATCATGCCGGGTTCGGTTGGCCGCAGGGCAAGCCCTGGCTGCCTATGGAATGGGGCTTCTTTTACCAGGCAGGATAGAATGCGTTTTTAATG
>SKNE01000209.1 GCA_007120675.1 Bacteroidales bacterium | reverse complement strand
TGGAGCTGGACAAAATCTGCCGTCTTACCAAATAATATAAACGTCTTAAATCAAGAAAGTTATTTGTTTTCATCTTTACTTAGAGTTTAAATGCTTGATTGATACCTTTTGTGTTGGCAACCACCCCATTGAACAAGAGCTCCATGTCTATCCGGGTGTCTTTATTCTTCATATTGGGCATGATGGCTGCATAACCTCCAAGTCCCTCCTCATAATAGATGGGCTGAAAGTTCTCCCTGATTTCACTGAGGGTCTCGAAAGACAGCGCTGATGAGATTTCCGCCAGGCTTTTTTCAAAAATGATCCGCCCTTCATCAATGATGATCACCGGATCGATGAGGGTTTCCAGGTCGCGAACCTGGTGGGTGGAAATCACGACACTCTGTTCAGCCGTCAGGGATGCGGCAATGACCCGGCGAAACTGGCTTTTCGAAGGGATATCCAATCCATTGGTGGGCTCGTCCATGAGCAGCAGCCTGGAGGAGGTGGACAATCCGAAGGCCAGCAAAAACTTCTTTTTTTGCCCGAATGACAACTGGTGTAACTTCTGATCTTTCTTCAGCTGAAACTCCCTCAACAACCAGTCGAGCTTTTCATGGTCGAACTTTTTGTAAAAGGGTGCATTCAGTGAGACGTAGCGGGAAATGCGCACGGCGGGCAGATGATATTCCTCGGGAATAAAACAGATGTCCTCCAGGCACTCAGGCGTGCGATGGCGGGAGTCGAAACCAGATACGACGGACCGGCCCTCCCTTGGGAACACCAGTCCCGCAATGATCTTCAATAAGGTGGTCTTGCCGGCCCCGTTGCGCCCCAGCAGTCCGTATATATGACCGGGCTGAAGCTCTAGTGCCAGCTGGTTAAACAAGCTTTGCTTCCTTGTGTAACCAAAGCTCAGTTGCTCAATACTTACCATTGTTTTCATGTTTTAGTGTGTTACTATACTAGTACACTGCAAATGTAATACAATATTTATTTATTTTCCAAATTTTTTTGAAGTATTTTTTTTAATAATTTTATTAATGCCTGAAATACAATGCTTTAACATTATTTAACGCCTTCATTATTCCCCCGTATCTGGTCAGTGAATATTTTTGTGGCTCAAACAGGACATCAATAAACAGATCGTATGATGGATATCAAGGAGCTGAATGAACGGATAGCGCAGGAAAGTGGCTTCATCACTTTGCTTGACAGCGAAATGCGTAAAGTGATCATCGGGCAAAAAGAGATGCTTGACAGGCTGTTGATTGGCTTGCTGGCCAATGGACATATTTTGCTGGAAGGGGTTCCCGGCCTGGCTAAGACCCTGGCCATTAAATCACTGGCCATGGCCATCAAGGCTCGCTTCAGCCGGATACAATTTACTCCGGACCTCTTGCCTGCGGACCTTATCGGTACGATGATCTACAGCCAGAAAACAGAAGAGTTTGTTGTGCGGAAGGGCCCCTTGTTTGCCAACTTCATCCTGGCTGATGAGATCAACAGGGCACCGGCCAAGGTGCAAAGTGCCTTGCTGGAAGCCATGCAGGAAAGGCAGGTCACCATCGGGGATCACAGCTTCTCCCTGGAAGAACCTTTCCTGGTCCTGGCCACCGAAAACCCGCTGGAACAGGAGGGAACCTATCCCCTGCCCGAGGCCCAGGTGGACCGTTTCATGCTGAAGGTGATGATCGACTATCCGGCCAAAGAGGAAGAAAAGCAGATCCTCAGGCAGAACATGCAGATGGATTTCCCTGTGACCAACCCGGTGATTGAGCCCGCCGACATCATCAAGGCCCGCCGTGTGGTCAGGGAGGTATACCTGGATGAGAAAATTGAAAATTATATCACCGACATTGTATTTGCCACACGATACCCCGCTGAGTATAAGCTTCCGGAGCTGGAGCCCATGATCAGCTATGGCGGATCACCCAGGGCCAGTATCAGCATGGCTTTGGCAGCCAAGGCCTATGCATTCATCAGGCAGAGGGGCTATGTGATTCCGGAGGACGTGCGGGCGGTATGCCATGATGTCATGCGGCACCGTATTGGCCTGACATATGAGGCGGAAGCGGAAAGTATCACCACAGAGAAGATCATTGACCAGGTGTTGAATAAAGTAGAGGTACCATAAGCACTGATTGCGCAATGATGGAAACCACTGACTTACTTAAAAAAGTCCGGAAGATAGAGATCAAGACCAGGGGACTGTCCAGGCAGATATTCTCTGGCCAGTACCACAGTGCTTTCAAGGGGCGCGGCATGGCGTTCAATGAGGTTCGCGAATATCAGTACGGTGATGATATCCGGAATATCGACTGGAATGTAACGGCTCGTTTTAACCACCCCTATATTAAGGTGTTTGAAGAGGAGCGTGAGATGACGGTGATGCTGGTCATAGACGTCAGCGGATCCAATGAGTTTGGTGCAGTGGGACGTGTCAAGGAGGAAGTGATCACAGAGATTGCTGCTGTGCTGGCATTTTCGGCCATTCACAATAACGACAAGGTGGGCGTCATTTTCTTCAGTGACCAGGTGGAGCGCTTCATCCCGCCCAAGAAGGGCACACAGCATATTTTGCGGATTATCCGCGAGCTGATTGATTTCAGGCCTGCCCACCGGTCCACCGACATAGCTTTCGCCCTGAAGTACCTGCGCAATGTGATTAAGAAACGCTCTGTGGCTTTTCTTATCTCGGATTTTCACGACAGTGGGTTTGAGGAGGCTTTGCGCATTGTGGCCCGAAAGCATGACCTGGTTTGCCTGCGGGTGATGGATGAGCGGGAAACGGCCATTCCGCCCGCGGGCCTGATGAAATTCCGTGATGCGGAGACGGGCAAGGATTACTGGATAGACACCTCCAGCCGGGCTTTGCAGGAAGGGATCAAAAAAAAGGTGAATGATCATGAGCGAAGGCTGAAGGAGGCCTTTTCGCGGGCCCGCGTCGACCAGGCACTGATCAGGACAGACCAGGATTTTGTCCCTCCCCTCATTCAACTGTTCAAAAGACGAAGTCATACCTAAGTACGTGAGAGGACTAAAGAAGACATACCCGTGGATTGCGTGGCTGCTCCTGGTTATTATCCAGGCAGGTAGTCAGCCGTCGCTTTTTGCCCAGCAGGCACAGGCGAGCCTGGAGCCGGCCGAGATCGACATTGGTCAGCAGGCCATGTTCATCCTGGAGATCGAAGTGCCTGCCGACGGACTCCTGGTGATCCCTTCCCTGTCCGACACCCTGGATATTGAAGTGTTACGCCGTGGGCTTCCCGACACCCTTCACATCGGCGACGGCATGATGGCTTTGCGCCAGGAGCACGTGATTACGGCTTGGGAGGCAGATTTCATACCCATCCCTCCTCTTCGTTTCAAGCACCTCCACGGCCCCGATACCATCGCATTTGAGACACGTCCCCTACTGCTCCAGGTGCGTGCAGTGGAGCTGGATCCGGAAGCCGGATACCGGGATATAAAGTCCATCATTGCCCTGGGCAGGGACTGGCGTGGCCTGCTGTTCTGGCTGGCCATCATCCTCCTGACCTTAACCGCCCTCTACTTTCTGCTGCGCCGGATCAGGAAGCGAAAGCCCGTGGAAAAACCGCCGGACATATGGGAAAAACCTGATGTGCCGGCCCACATTGCGGCCATCTCCAGCCTGGAGACCTTGCGCAGCAAACAACTTTGGCAGAAAGGCAAATACAAGGTCTACCACAGCGAGCTAAGTGAGATCCTGAGGCGGTACATATGGAAACGTTTTGGTGTGCATGCCCTGGAGATGACCACCGCCGAGCTGATGGAGCGTATCTCCGGCCACCTTGAAGACAGGGAACAGCACCAGGTTCTGGAAATGATCCTGGGGCTGGCAGACCTGGTGAAGTTTGCCCGCCATATACCCGTTGAGAGGGAAC
>SKNE01000265.1 GCA_007120675.1 Bacteroidales bacterium | reverse complement strand
TAAAATCGACAACATCATCCCTACCGATCCGCGCGAACCTTACGACGTGCGTGATGTGATCCGGTCTATCAGCGACGACAGCGACTTTTTCGAGGTGCAGGAGCTTTACGCCGCCAATATGGTTGTTGGCTTTGGCCGGCTGAACGGACAAACCGTGGGTTTTGTGGCCAACCAGCCCCTGGTGCTGGCCGGGGTGCTCGATGTGGACTCGTCCGACAAGACCGCCCGCTTCATCCGCTACTGCGATGCCTTCAACATCCCGCTGGTCACCCTGGTGGACCTGCCCGGCTACCTGCCCGGCATCGACCAGGAGCACGCCGGGGTGATACGGCACGGCGCCAAGATCCTTTATTCCTACAGCGAAGCCACGGTGCCAAAGCTCACCGTCATATTGCGCAAAGCCTACGGCGGAGGCTATATCGCCATGTGTTCGCGCCACCTGAAGGCAGACTTTGTCTTTGCCTGGCCCACGGCCGAGATCGCCGTGATGGGTCCGGAAGGGGCGGCCAACATCATCTTCCGCCACGAGATCATGAACTCACCCAAGCCCGAAGAGACGCGCCAGAAGAAGGTGGATGAGTACAAGAAGAAATTTGCCAATCCCTACGTGGCGGCCGCCCACGGTTACATCGATGCCGTGATCGAACCTTCAGAGACCAGGAAGTTCCTACTGCATGCACTGGAGATCAGCATCGAAAAGGATGAGAAAGGGCCCGAAAAGAAACACGGAGTACCCCCCTTCTAATCCACCAAAAGAACGATGGCAATGAAAAAACGTAAATTCAATAAGAAAGAGCTGATCACGCTGGTGGTCGACGACGTGGAGTACATCACCTTACCCAATAGGATGCATCTCCAGCGCAAGCCCTACAAGCCGGTCAATCCGAACATTGTCCTTTCATTCATGCCCGGAAACATCCAGAAAGTCTTTGTCCGCAAAGGACAAAAGGTGAAGGAGGGTGCCGAGCTGTGCATCCTGGAGGCCATGAAAATGAAGAATGTCATTGTATCACCGGCCGACGGGGTGATCAAGAGCGTGAACATCAGGGAGGGAGATGTGGTACCAAAAAATCATGCCCTGGTTGAGTTGAAGTAGTGCCGGCAGATTCTGCCATCCAGCCAACAGAACACAGCAGCATGCAGCGACTTGTTTTTGCCAGCCACAACCCGCATAAAATGGAAGAGATCAGGGCCATCCTGGGTCCTGATTTTCTTTTATCGGGCCTGGATGAGCTGGGCTGCGATACGGAGATTCCGGAGCCATATGACAGCCTGGTGGACAACGCCATGGCCAAGGCCCGCTTCGTTGCCAGGCACTACGGATGCGATTGTTTCGCTGACGACACCGGCCTGGAGGTGGATGTCCTGGGAGGGCTTCCCGGTGTGCAGTCCGCCCGCTTTGCCGGTCCGCAAAAAGACAGCCGGGCCAATGTGAACAAGCTGTTGACCATGCTCTCAGACCATGACAGGCCACGTGCCCGTTTTCGCACCATCATCGCCCTCATCCTGGAGGGCAGGGAGTACTTCTTTGAAGGTCGCGTGGAGGGGGTGATCATTGGTGAGCCAAGGGGAGACGGGGGCTTTGGCTATGACCCGGTATTCGTGCCCGACGGCCAGGATCAGACATTCGCTGAAATGGACAGCCATAAGAAAAACCGCATCAGTCACCGCAAGCAGGCATTGGCCAAACTGGCCGCCTTCCTGCGCTCCCGCTCAACGGCCCGCTAAGGCTTCCTCAATAAGTATGGTGAACAGCTCCTTCTTGCTGATGCCCAGCACAGCTGCCTGCTGCGGAACGATGCTTGTCTCCGTCATGCCCGGCGTCACATTCACCTCAAGGAAATACAGTGCGTCGGCACAAGCGATGTAGTCAAACCGGACCAGTCCCTTCATCCCCAGTTTTTTATATAGGTCGGCTGACACATTTTGCACCGTTTTGGTGAGTCCGGGCGAGATCCTGGCCGGGGTGATCTCATCGGCAGCGCCAGGGGTGTATTTGGCTTCATAGTCAAAAAAAGTCGCCTTTGTCTTGCTGATGATCTCCGTCACCGGCAGGGCAAGCACCTGTCCCATGCGCGACAGTACGCCGCAGGTCAGCTCCACCCCATCCAGGTATGTGTCAAGCAATACACGCCTGTCGTGCCGGAAGGCCAGCTCAAGGGCCGGGACCAGCTCCTCTTCCCGCCTCACGAGCGACATCCCAATGCTTGAACCGCCCTCATTGGGTTTTACAAACAGGGGCAGGCCCAGCCCTGCCACGATGGCAGAGACGGAATAATCCTTTGACCGGTCCAGCAGCAGCGAAGGGGGAGTGGCAACCCCAAAACCCTTTACCAGCTGGTAGCAGTAATACTTGTTGAAGGTCAGCGCTGAGGCAAGCACGCCTGACGTGGTGTAGGGAATGCCAAGCAAATCGAAATAGCCCTGCAGGCGTCCGTCCTCACCGGGCGCACCATGAATGGTGATAAACACCCCATCGAAACAGAGACGCCGGTCTGCGAGCGGCACTGAAAAATCGTTTCTGTCGACGGGATGGGTCTGGTCATCATCCGCGTGATACAGCCAGCTCTTACCCCGCATCACGATCTGATGTACTGTATAACGTCCGGCATCAATGTGCTTTCTGATCGTGGCGGCACTGGCCATGGACACAGCGTATTCATCTGAATCTCCGCCCGCAATCAGTGCGATATGTTTCTTTTCCATCAGGATGGGTTTTACTCAGGAGGGTGTGACCCCTTAGCCTATGCGAAAATAAGGTATTTATTGTGTTTGCAGGCCGGTTGTTAACATAAAATTCCATCTCCTGCGTTTACCCATTGTCCCTGGCTGGAAAAAGCCCTGCATATTTGGTCTCCCCTGGAGTGGCACCGCGGGATAACACAGGGGGAAACGTTACATTTTTCTGTGCTCTTTGACAGGCATCTCCGTGTGATTTCACATAAAAAAAAATAAGGTGTACTTTTGTCAGGGGCAACGCTTATGTTGCCACAGGCAATTCATCCCTTCTCAATGAGTATGTGGCAATTTGTATTCAGTAAACAGTTTATCCGTCAGCTGCTTTGGGCCGCAGCCCTGGGCGTGGCCATCATCTGGGGCTCACTGAAGCTGCTTGACCTATACACACTGCATGGGCGGACCATTGAGGTGCCCGACCTGGAAGGGATAAAGCAGGAAGTGGCTGCTGACCAACTGATGGACCTCAGCCTGCGGTATGTGATCAACGACTCAATCTTTGACCGGGATCGCGAGCCCGGGACGGTAGCCCTGCAGTCCCCCTCACCCGGCACCGAGGTAAAGCGTAACCGCACCATTTACCTGACCGTTGTTGCCACGCTCCCCGAGATGATTGCCATGCCCGACCTGACAGACCTCTCCCGCCGGCAGGCCATCACCATCCTGGAAACGCATGGCCTGGGCGTGGGACAGCTAAGCTATCAGCCCGACATCGCCAGGGATGCGGTGATCAAGCAGGTGTTCAACGAGGGATTCATCGAGCCCGGCACCCTGGTTGAGAAAGGCACCGCCATCGACCTGGTGCTGGGTGAAGGCCTCGGTGAGCACATGACTGTTGTGCCCCTGGTGATCGGGATGACACAGGAAGAGGCAGTCCGCGCGCTAAACAGGGCGGCCCTGAACATGGGGGAAGTGGTGATGATGGACGATGCAGGGGAGAACCTCAAGGTGTATATGCAAGAGCCTGACCCGCTGGATGAGCCGCAGTACATGCAGCTGGGCGGTGAGGTCAACCTGTTCATGCGCTCCACGGACCTCTTTGATTTTGAGGAATACCTGGAGCAGCTGTTGTCGGTGCCCATGCCCCAGCTGGTGGGACTAACGCCTGCACAGGTGGCAGAGACACTGGAAGAGCTCGAGCTGGAGATAGG
>SKNE01000246.1 GCA_007120675.1 Bacteroidales bacterium | reverse complement strand
GGCCGACACTGAATGCTAAAATTGAGAAATACGGTCTGAGAAGGCATTAAACGCCAGGCAAACAGTATTTCAACAAAATAGCTTGAACCGGAAACAGAACAGTTTCCGGTTTTTTTATACATTATTTACATAAGTGGCCACATAGAATAAAAATATTTTTAAGCATTCACGGTATAATAAAAAAAGTTTTACTATATTTGTACCAGGTAACAAATAAAGTAAAATATATTTCCATGAAAGCATTGGCCTTTTCTCTCTTCTGCCTGTTGCTGCTAAGCTACAATCTGGAGACCATGGCCCAGGCCAGTGCCAGTGTGAGATACACCGTGGTGGTAACGGAGGATATGCTGGCCGGAAGGTCTGATGACCGGGATGATTGGGTGCAAGGCCACCGCGTCGCCGGGTCGGGAGACATGTCTGCTGCCTCTGTAACCATGCGGGTCAGGGGAAGTGGTCCGGGAGCAGCGAACGGACATTCGCTTGGGCTGGAAGGGGACCATTTCCTGGTTGAATCTGCCGTGAGGGGCAGCATGGAAGAGTCAAGGCAGCCCACCGCTGAACAACGGGCTGAGAACGTCATCACAGATCTCCTTTGCGCCGAAGAGGGGGATACCTACCTTGTGGTGATGGAGTACAACTAGTGTTGGTGATTTATTCCCATTTTTTGTGGACCGCATAGTGTCGCCATTTGGCGATCGCTTTTTCCATGTCGGGAGCCGGTCCCGCATCGAAGTGCATGGCTTTACCGCTGAGGGGGTGCTCAAATGCCAGTGTTTTCGCATGCAATGCGTGGCGGGGGAGGATGGCAAAGCAGTTCCTGACAAACTGCTTGTATTTGGTATAGGTGGTGCCCCTGAGGATCTGGTCACCACCATAGGTGGCATCATTGAACAGGGGCTTTCCAATGTGCCGGAAGTGTGCCCTGATCTGGTGGGTGCGACCCGTTTCCAGCTTGCACTCCACCAGGCTTACATAGCCAAAACGTTCCAGTACCTTGTAATGGGTAATGGCCGCTTTGCCATGGTCTCCCCCGGGGAAGACATCCATCACCTTTCTGTTTTTCAGGCTGCGGCCGATGTGGCCCGTGATGGTTCCCTCATCCTCTTCGAAGTCGCCCCATACCAGGGCGTGATAACGCCTGTCGATCCGCCGGTCAAAAAAGGCCTTGGCCAGCTTTGTCTGTGCCAGTTCAGACTTGGCTATCACCAGCAAGCCGGATGTGTCCTTGTCGATGCGGTGCACAAGCCCGGGCTTAATGGCCTCGTCATTTTGGTGGGGGAGGTGCCCAAAATGGTATACCAGGGCATTCACCAGGGTACCGGTGTAATTGCCATAGCCCGGATGCACCACCATGCCAGCCTCTTTGTTCACGATCACCAGGTCTTCGTCCTCGTAAAGGATGTTCAGGGGGAGGTTCTCGGGTAATAGTTCAATTTCCCTGGGGGGATGGGCCATCACAATGCTGATCTCATCGCCCGGCTTCACCTTGTAGTTCGGCTTCACCGCTTCGCCATTGACCAGGATATTGCCCGCCCTGGCGGTATTTTGTACCTTGTTGCGGCTGGTCCCTTCTATCCGTGCATGCAGGTATTTGTCAATCCGCAACAGTCCCTGCCCCCTGTCCACAATGAAGTGGTAATGCTCATACATCTCCTGCTCATCCTGATCGTGCAGGGGGTTCTGGCTTGCACCTCCGGTGCTCTCATCCATGGCGTTTGTCATAGGCTTGGCGGTCGGTGGGCTTAGCGGGCAATAATAAATCGTGCTGTCTGGCTGATGCCTCGCGCGGTGTCTGCCAGGCGCAGGATATACAGGCCGTTGCCGAGAGCGGAAACGTCCACACTCGGGTGGTAGGGTGCGTTGTGGACCAATCGCCCCCCTGCATCATAGATCATCACCATGGCCCCAGAGGCGTCCCACTGGCCGCTGTCCACCCTGATATGGATATGGGATCCGCTGCCCGGATTGGGATAGATCCCGATGCCGGCAGCTTCCCCTGCAACGGGGGGGATGCTGGTGATGTGATCGCGCCGCATCTGTGGCCTGATCATGGGGGTGCCTTGCTCGATGGACTGAAGCCAGCCCTCCCCTGCATCGAAATAATTGCGATGCTGCATGTTGTTTCTCATGTCATATCCCAGGGCGATGGATCGCCTGTTTTCCACGTTTTGACCCAGCTGCGTGATGCCCACGTAAAATGTGTCCGCCAGCAGTATGGGCTCTTCCAGGTAGATGGGATGGTACTGGTTGCGCGGCATCTCTCCCGCCAGTATGGGATCTGACCGGTAAAGTTCTTCCACCGGGTGAAGGCTTTTCCATACGACGAGCTCAAAGAGCTCCCCATCATCCTGCATGTCGATCGTTTCAGTGAAGAAAAACTTCACTGCCTCCAGGCTGTCGGGATGATTCAGGATGAACTGCGTAGCCCGGCTGGGGTGGATCCCCCTGAGCAGCTGGACCCGCTGGGGCCTGCCATAATCGTAAGCAAAATAGTTGGAAAAGACTTGTTTGAAGGTGATGGTGTCGTTGCGGCGGTAGTCATCTCCTGTGGCCCCTTCCTGGAGGGAGTGGACAACATGAAAATGCCGCTTGTCAGCCGGAGCTGTGGGTAGGGGGTTGGCCAGCACGATGGGGTTGGCGTGCTGGGGATGTTCCTGGTAACCCGCTTGGGAAAATGGGGCGATCACCCAGGATCCCCCGGAGTAAGTGCGGATGGTGTGGCCATTCTCGTCCTGGATCACGTAGCGGTAGCTGTAGGTGTAGGTGCTTTGGTCCAGGTTGGTGATGCGCACGTCAAAGTTGTCGCGCAGCAAATCGTTGGGACTGGCAATGTATTGCGACCAAGGCACCGATGTGTGGTGATGCAGCATCGACTGGGCAGGCGCCGCAAAGGCTACATCGTAGTAATAGGCATCCCCTGTGCTTCTGCCCTGGTCCAGGTACACATAATCGATGTTCCAGATATTGCCGCTGCCTGAATTAAAGGGGAATGCGCCGCCTGCAGTGAAGGATGCCCAGTTCCGGAAACGGAAGCGGAAATCCTCCCTGAAATAGATCTCCTCTTCAATGGGAACGGCTACCCGCTTGAAATAGGGAAAGGTGTCTTGTGCAAAGGCTTCCAGCGTTTGTCCGGGTGCTGCCCACACCGTCTGCCATCGCCATTCATCGCCATTGTCCCCCTCATCCCCGTTATCCTGTCCATTGTCCGGCAAAAAGAACTGAAGGACCAATGAATCCTGGGTCGAAGGGTCGCCACCCATCCCCTGGGGCTGGTAGTAAAAGCTGAGGATGACAGAGTCGGCCGGATTCAAACCGCCCAGGTCGATGGGGTGGGAGGTGAGGTGGTCGGCCACAAAGGGGATATTGTCCAGGTTGGCATGATCGTATATCCTGCCAAACTGGTCCAGGATGTCAAAGGTGGCGATCCCAAAGGTTTTGGGGTGGACACCCAGGTGGTTGTTGATGTATACGTCGGCATCGGCCCAGATGGACGCATCGGGATATGGTCCGGCATTGGTGAAATCATCCCAGACAGGCAGGGAGAGGGTGTCACCGCGTCCGTCCTTGATCACTGTCTCCAGCAGCTCTTTCGACTTGCCGGGGTTGTAGTGCAGGGGCAGGATCGTCTCCTGCGCTGTAAGGCCTTGCAGTCCCAGGCCCATCCAAATGATGATGATCGGTAAGACAACCTTCATATTTATCAAAACGGATTACTCTGTCTCTTCGTATACATCCTCCGGCTGTTCTTGCACGGCACGGTACCAGATGTCAATGGCCTCCCCCTTTGGTATGATCATTCCCTCCTGGTATTCCGGCTCCTGCCGGTAAGCCCTGGCGTTGTCGCGGGTGGCATCCTGCTCAAACGCCTCCATGCCTATCTCCAGCTCG
>SKNE01000108.1 GCA_007120675.1 Bacteroidales bacterium | reverse complement strand
ATCAAGGTGTATGTCTTCGACGCCCTCAGACCAACCCCCCTGCTCTCTTTTGCCGTGCGCAAGCTGGGGTGCCAGGCGGGCATCGTGATCACCGCATCCCACAATCCGGTGGAGTACAACGGATACAAGGTATACTGGGATGATGGCGGACAGCTGGTGCCACCCCACGACAAGAACGTCATTGAAGAGGTAAAGAAAACAAGCGTGGACCAAATCCGCTTTGGCCGGCGGGATGAACTCATTACCACCCTGGATGCCTCATTCGATGACATCTACATGGAGGCCATACGATCCCTGTCCCTTTCACCGGATGTGATCACGGAGCAAAGCGACCTGCGCATCGTGTTTACCCCCATCCACGGGTCCACTGTGCGACTGGTGCCCGAATCCCTGAAATATTTCGGGTTTGAATCGATCTACAACGTGGAGGAACAGGATGTGGTGGACGGTAACTTTCCCACGGTGGAATCGCCTAATCCCGAGGAGCCGGCAGCCTTTGAGATGGCCCTTGCAAGGGCGCGTGAGGTGGATGCTGAGCTGGTGATGGCCACCGATCCCGACGGCGACAGGCTGGGGGTGGCCATCAAGGATGCGGCGGGAGAGTACCTGTTGTTGAACGGAAACCAATGTGCCGCGATCCTGACCCATTATGTTCTGGAGCAGATGAAGAAGCAGGATCGGCTCAAGGGGCGTGAATACATGGTGAAGACCATCGTCACCAGCGAGTTGCTTGCCGAGATGGCTGCCGCCTACGATGTGGAGTGCCTGGATGTGCTCACCGGGTTCAAATACATCGCTGAAAAAATTCGCCTGCTGGAGGGTGAGAAAAGCTTTCTGTGCGGCGGGGAAGAGAGCTATGGCTTCCTGGTGGGAGACCTGGTGCGCGACAAGGATGCGGTCATCAGCTGCTGCATGGTGGCCGAGGCAGCCGCCTGGGCCCGCAGCCAGGGGCTTACGCTCTTTGATCTTTTGCTGAAGATTTATGCTGAATATGCACTGTATGTGGAGACCCTGATGTCCATCACCCGGAAGGGGATGAAGGGTGCAGAAGAGATCAGGGAGATGATGGATGGTTTCCGGACCAGTCCCCCTGCCAGCCTGGACGGAAAGACCCTGGCCCGCATCATCGACTACCAGGCGGGGATTGACAGGGACCTCTACCAGGATGAGGAGTTTCCGGTGGATTTGCCCCGGGCAAATGTGTTGCAGTTTATCCTTGAGGATGGCACGAAGATCACCATGCGCCCCTCCGGGACCGAGCCCAAGATCAAGTTCTATTTTGCCTGCCGGACGGCTTTCCAGGCGGGAGACGATTATGGGGTAAAGCGCCGGGAACTGTTGGATGCCATTGAAAGGATCAAGAAGGACTTAAAACTGGCCTGATCACAGGGATTGCCATCAAGCACATGTCATCATTTGACTGGTCACCAGCCTGCTGCTCAATCGTCCACTGACTTTCAGGCTACCCATCACCAGGCACCGGGTTTCTCGCAGCTCCCACAAATCATTACCTGAAACGGCTGCGCTCCTCACGCAGCCTTTCTTCTGCGTCGGGACACTCCGGGCTTTCCATGTGCTCCATGTAGGCTTCAACAAACTCCGGGTATTCGCGATATAGCAGATTCAGGCGGTCCTCCACGGGTGGCAACCAAAGCATTAACAGACCCACCAGCAAGAGCCCCGTCCTGATATAGAACTTCCGTCCGTGGGGCACTTCCCTTCTTTTAATGAAATAGAAGAACAGCAGTGCCAGCATGAATGCCATCAGCATGCCAAAAGCGGATGCCATGACGGCGGGTGAACCAGGGAAGAAATAAAAGCCGAACAATATGGCAATGAGCAGGTAGGACATGATGAAGCCCATCAAAATGCTGGTGGTGATCCGGAATGGGTTGAACATCTGCCTGACATGTCTTTGCAAAAGATCCAGTGGCTGAATGCCATTGAAGATAAAGAAGCCAAACCAGAGGTAGTATACCGCCAGCAGGGTGGTGGTCATCAGCAGGGCGAAATTCAATACAGGCCCCAGCCACACCCTCAACAGCCAGATGATGATCACGGTGACCAGCCCGGCTTTCTCCAGTTTGTCCATCAATGTTTCATTTCCTTTCATCTCTTGCATAGGCTGTTCTGAATTCCTCTATTCTTGTGTCTTGCTGACAATTCCTTTCAAATTCACGGTTTTTTTTGTGGTCTCCCGTAAAAGTCTCACAGGATGTTCACCTCCGGTTCCAGCTTTACGTGGAATTTTTCCCGGACAGACCGTTGAATGCGCATGGCCAGTTCCAGGATGTCCCGGCCACTTGCCCCGCCGTGATTGACCAGCACCAGGGCCTGTTTGTCGTGTACCCCGGCATCTCCCTTTCGGTAACCTTTCCAGCCAGCTTGTTCGATCAACCAGCCGGCGGCCAGTTTCACCCCCCCGTTGGACGGGAACGATACCAGTTGCGGATAGGCCTCCTCCAGGGCCATGTGTTCCTTCACGGATACCACCGGGTTTTTGAAAAAGCTGCCGGCATTACCCAACTTACCGGGATCCGGCAGTTTGGACGACCTGACGCGGCAAACCGCTTCGCGCACTGTTGCGATGTCCGGGTTGCAAACGTTCATTGCGTCAAGCTCCCTGGCCAGGGCCGCATAGCCGGTCTTTATCCTGTGCTTCTTGTCCAGTCTGAACCGAACCCCCAGGATGAGGTAGCGGTTCTTGCCACCTTGTTTGAAATGGCTGCTCCGGTAGCCAAATCGACATTGTTCCGGTCCGAATACCGTTATTTTGCCGCTCGCCTTATCCAGCGCGTCCAGGCTGTGAAAATGATCCTTCAGCTCTGCGCCATAGGCCCCGATGTTCTGTATGGGCCCGGCACCCACCTGTCCGGGGATCATGGAAAGGTTTTCCAGTCCGCCCCAGCCATGGCCAACGCACCAGCTCACCAGTTCATCCCACTCTTCGCCGGACTGCGCCTCCACAATCACGTGCTCTTTCTCCTCCCTGAGCGGCCGCTTCCCCTTCGAGGCGACGTGGATGAGCAATCCATCGTAATCGCCTGTAAACAATACGTTGCTGCCACCCCCCAGAATGAGATGCTGCTTTTTTTTGAAGGATGGCAGGGAGGCCACCGATTTCCAGTCGGCCGGATCCTCCATCCTAACAAACTCCCTGGCAGCGACTTCGATGCCGAAGGTGTTATGTTGCTTCAGTGAATAATCCTTCTGAACCATCATGGATCAGCCCCCGCTTTTACATTGTGGCCACTCTTTAGTTTGGCAAAGTTAGGTAATTTGTTGTCCTGCTGCATCGAAGCCCGATAAAAACACCCATTCTTTGTCAAGCCCCTTCCGCCGCTGTGAGCCAAGCTCCTCTCGCCGCTGTAAGCCAAGCCGTTCTGGCACTGTAAGCCAAGCCGTTCTGGCACTGTAAGCCAAGCTCCTCTCGCCGCTGTAAGAAAAGCCCCTGGTTCGATCTGCATGATGAACCCCTGGTTCGATCTGCATGATGAGCCCCGATTCAGAGGCAGGCTGCGCAGAAGGCGTTGGATGCAGTGCGGGTCTGGCCTTGTTTTCAACGGATGGTTAAGAACCATTATTTGTGCCCGGGACACAACAAATATTCACAGATGAAAGCATTATCTTTGCTCTGGGGATGGGAGACAAATTGGCCTGACCACCTGGCGTCAAGGCATGGTTCATCCCCCTTTATACCCAAAACAACAAGCACATGGGCCTTTACGAATTGAACCTTAGCGAATGGCTGGGCATTTCCCCCCGCCTGGTTTCTTACCTTTTCGCACCTCTGGCCATTCTTGTGGCGGCATCCATCGTCACCAAGGTGTTCCGGGTATTTACCCGCCGCTATTTTGAGCGCAGCTCCCACGCCTTAAAGGTGGATCCTACCAGGTATCATT
>SKNE01000087.1 GCA_007120675.1 Bacteroidales bacterium | reverse complement strand
TGATGGTGCCCTGGGCGTGGCTCATCACAGTAAAAAGCAGTAAACCAAAATAGAATAATATGCGCATCATTGTTTACCTGTATTTTGTGCACATTGCAACCGGTCAAATGGGGCGAAAATCTATTATTATCTGACGGGTGGCGATGTCGCTTTTTTCTTTCTCGTTAAGCAAGAGCGGAAAAAGTAAATGGTCATTAAGGCCGCAATGATTGCCAGTGGTAAAATGGACAATGGTACGGCGGTGACATCACGGGTATCAAATGTAAAAGCATCCGACATACCAGATATATCCTGTGCGTACATTACTTTACCGATCAGCATGAGGAGTAGAAAGCCGGTTGCTCTGTAAAAAATGGTTTTCATATTAAGTATGGCTTTATGAGATAGGGAAATTCATTTTTGCTGCACATTCCATTGTTAATTTAAGTCCCCTGGACAAACACACAATCTATTGTGGTGTAAATGCAAGGTTGGGAATCAGCAAACCCTCTAGCTAACAGCCAAAGCTAAGACTTTTTTCCCTAAAAACAACCTTTTTGCTTGTTTTTTGCCATTCACATTGTGTTCCTGCTTTTACTAACAGGCTATTACTTTAAACCGGTGGCAAAGTATTTTTATAATATTCTAATGGAAAGTTTTTACGTCCTCGCCCTGGCGCTGATCATCATTGACCAGATTCGCTGGCCTGTATTTACGGCCAGGAAAGAAGAAACCCCGCAGTGAAGATGCGCCTGCACTGCGGGGTTTTAGAATCAGGTAGTGCCTTTTTTCTACCGGATGATCACCTTTTCATGGTGCCTGCCGGTGGGAGTGTCCACCTGCAGCAGGTAAACACCCGCATCCAGTCCTTCCAGCGATACGCTGTGCTCCGTGGCATCCATGTCGTGGATATCCAGGTGAAGCACCACTTGCGCCTGCAGGTTCAGCAGACGGATGCTTGAGGACCCGGCCAGGCTTTCCGTAAAGGCCACCCAGAGCTCATCACTGGCGGGGTTGGGATACACCAGGATGGCTTGTTGTCCGTCGATTTCCTCCAGGCCAACGGTGGATTGAAACAGGGCTACCAGCTCGCGGTCTCCATCCACAACGAAGGTGTAGGTGGTTTCATCGTGCACCACCTCCCCATCCTCAGTCCAGTGAAGGAACATAAAGTCCGCTGCCGCCTCAGCTGCCAGGGTTATTTCAGTATTCCATGCGTGGTGGCCATCACCAGTGACCGTGCCGCCATCGGCTGGCTCTTGCGACACCGCGATGTGGTATTGGTTCACCGCGAAGTCCACGTGGATGTGGTGGTGGGCCTCCACCGCCTGCATGTGAAAATGGCCGTCGCCCAGGGGACCATCTGCCATGTCCACGTCATCCATGATGCTTGTTCCGTCCACGCTCACCTCATCGATGTGATGATGCATGTCCGGCGTGAACGTAAAGAACAGGCCCTCGCCGTGCACCACTTCGATCTCCCCTTCCGGGTCGATGCTGCCGTGATCGCCGGAGGTGGCGTTCACAATATAGGTGGTGGGCTCTGTGCTGAAGTGCGCAGGATCCGACCAGGGGCTGTGCTCGTCGCCGCATACCGCCCGCACATGGAGGCTGTATTCAGTGTCCTGCTCCAGTCCGCCAAGCTCATGAGGCTTGACCGTGATGCCCTGGATGAGGGTTCCGTCTACATCGGGGTCAAAGCCCTGGGGTCCGTACACCAGGTCCCATTCGGCCTCACCGCCACCCGGCTGCCAGTCCACCTGCACCCCCGTGTCGGTGATGTCGAAGACCTCCACGCCTGTGGGTGCCAGGCAGGGTTCGGGACCGCCACCGGCATAAACATGGATGTCGTCCAGGCCCCAGCCATTGATACTGAAGCTGTTCTCACCGTGGGCCCTGAAGCGCAGGTGGAACACATTGCCGGCCATGCCGGCCAGGAGCTGATCTTCACGGATAAACTCTTCGTTGCCGCTGCCAAGGCCTTCGCTGCTGAACTCCTCCAGGAGGGTCCACCCTTCTCCGTCGATGGTCTTGTATTCAACGGACATATAATTGTTGTTGTTGTCGTTGAAGTTGTTCAGAAAGAGGTGGTAATCCACCCTCACCCCTTCATCTGCCAGGGTCGCATCGATGGGTGGACTCACCAGGCTATGGTTGTAGTTGGAGATGGATGGGCTCCAGCTGAAGGTGGCGTGGGGGGGACCGCTCGGGCTGGATGGCGGGCCGTAAGAGGTGGAGCTGAAGCCCCAGTTGCCCTGACCGTCGATAAATGTCCAGCAGTCGGGCGCATTGCCGTCGAAGGTCTCCAGGTAAGGGAGGCTCACCACGTCGCAAGGGGTGTTGAAGGTGACCGGTCCGGTCCACACGCTCTCATCCTCCGAACCGCAATAGGCCCGCACATACACATCATAGGTGGTGATGGCGTTGAGGCCCTCCAGCAGGAAGGGGTTCTCCGTTACCCCCTCGATGAGGTTGCCGCCCGAGCCGGGATTGAAGCCGGTATGGCCCCAGAGGATGTCCCACAGGCCTTCCTCTCCCACCACCGTCCAGCTGATGTGGACCGAAGTGCTCTCGATGTTGTTCACAGAAAGGTCGATGGGTGCCGGACAGGTAGCCAGTGTCTTGAAGCTCACGGGACCAGCCCATATGCTCAGGTCGTCCTCTCCGCAGTCGGCACGCACATATACGTCGTACTCGGTGAACACCTCCAGTTCATCCAGCAGGTAGGTGGTCCCCGTTAGGCCTTCCACCAGCGTGCCGTCATTGTCGGGGTTAAATCCCTGCTCACCCCAGAGGAGGTCCCACAAGGTCTCTTCTCCCACCGAATCCCAGGTGATCAGCGCGCTCTCCGTGTCGATGTCCTCCACACTCAGCTCGTGGGGGGGCGGACAGGAATAGGAGAATATGTTGATGTTGTCGATCACCCAGCGGTTCAGGTTGAAAGAGTTGGACCCGTGGGCGCGGAAGCCCACCATGAAGACGTTATCCAGTGCCCAGGGGGTCAAATCGATCATATAGGTGTCCCACGCAATGTCGCCGCCCGTGTTGTCGAACTCCATCAGCTCGTGCCATTCACCCTCACTCCAAACCTCTACGGCAAGGTATTCCGTGGTGTTCAGCGAATAGTTATCCAGCATCATGTCAAACTCCATGGCGATGGCGCTCCCGGGGATGTCTCCCTCATAAGGGGCCGTCATCAGGCGGTGGGAGTAATTGCTGAGGGATGGACTCCAGTTGAACTGCATCCCGGGGGCCGGGTTGCCCTGGCCCGTGGAGATGCCCCAGTTGCCCTGCGTGGGCTCAAACTCCCAGCAATAGGGGATGCCCCCACCAAAGGCCTCGCTGATGGGAAGCTCTTCCACGCCGCACTGTGTGCGTCCGTCGGTGCTGCGGCCATAGGAGTACATGCCGTCGTCGCCCAGCGACCAGATGCGGTAAAAATAAAGCGTGGAGGCGCTGAGCTCGTCCTGCATAAAAGAGGTCTCATCGCCTGCGTAAAGGACCAACCCACCACCGGGAATCTCATCGCCCGCTTCGTAGGTCTCCCCTTCCACCGGACTGCCAAACTGGCCATCTTCGCTCCAGGCCAGGAGCACATCGTGTCCCTCATCATTGATATCCCAGCTGATGCTCATCTCCGTATCGCTCATCCCGATGGCTTCAAAGTTCGAAGGGTTGGAAGGGAGGATCTGGAACAGTTCGGCCAGGATGAGGGCCTCCAGGGCGTTCACACGGCCGCTGCCGAGCTGACCCAGGTAGTTGGGATTCACCGCATAGTGATTGTCAGTGGTCATCAAAAGGATCTCAGCCACATCCTCGGCATCCAGCTCACCGTAGACCCGCGACAGCATCAGGGCTGCGATGCCCGATACGTGGGGACTGGCCATGGAGGTGCCCTGGTAGTAGCCGTAAGAGTTGTTGTTCAG
>SKNE01000158.1 GCA_007120675.1 Bacteroidales bacterium | reverse complement strand
TACAAGCTGCAGGGTGGCCGTATGATCCACACAATACCTGGTCCCATAAGCCGAACAGTGACGTGAAAAATACAGGCAGGTCCACAAAAATAGCAAAAAATGGCTTTTGTACGAACAAATATAGCCAGACCTGCTTACTTTCTCATATACTGATACTTACGAATATTCGCCCGGCATTGACAATAACCAATGGCACAAAAAGTTATTAACAATGTGGGGGAAAGTGGGAAAAAGTGGGAATTTTATTCATATATTTACACTTCCAAAACAACAGGTGGAGCAATGAATCATTTGCTGGGTGAATTCGAATGCAAGATCGATGCCAAGGGCCGCTTTATGCTGCCCTCGGGTCTGCGCCGGCAATTAAGTGCGGGCGACCAGGAGCGTTTCGTTGTCAACCGCGGCTTTGAGAGCAACCTGACCCTTTACCCTGAAAGCGAATGGTTAAAGATCTCCAGGGAGGTAAACTCATTGAACCTTTACAACAAAAAGAACCGTGAGTTTGTACGCTATTTTTTCCGCGGGGCCACCGAACTCAGGGCGGATGCGGCCGGCAGGCTTTTGCTGCCCAAATCGCTGATTGACTATGGTGGCATCGACAGGGAGATCGTTCTTTTTGCCTACGGTCAGCGTATCGAGATTTGGGCCAGGGATGCTTACGCCGGAATGATGGACAATGAACCCGACGATTTTTCTTCCCTTGCTGAAGAGGTGATGGGCAGGGTTCAGGGCAACCAGGGAGGTAAGGATGAGCAACTACCATGAAGCGGTTATGCTCAGCGAGGCCATTGAGGCACTGCAGATCGACCCATCGGGCCGTTATGTGGATGCCACGTTCGGGGGTGGCGGTCACGCCAGGGCCATTTTGTCAAAACTAAATACCGGACGGCTCATTGCCTTTGATCGTGATGAGGATGCATTAAGCAACGTGCCAGACGAGGACAGGCTGACCTTTATAAACCACAACTTTCGGTATATGAAGCAGTTCCTGGCATATCACCAGCTCATTCCCGTGGACGGGATCCTGGCAGACCTGGGGGTATCATCCCACCAGATCAATGAAGCGGAAAGGGGTTTTTCCACCCGGTTTGAGGGTCCGCTGGATATGCGCATGAGTGTCCGCTCGGGTCTGTCGGCCGCCGATGTGGTCAACAAGTACGGGATCGAAGAACTGGACAGGGTATTCAGGCTCTATGGTGAGCTCAGGCAGGCACATAAGATAGCCAGGCAGATCGTTGCCCAGCGCGAAAAGGAATCGATCACCACCACCACAGGGCTCAGGGATTTGTTGCAAACCATGGCCCCCCCGGGGAGGGAAAACAAGTTCATGGCCCAGGTTTTTCAGTCCCTGCGCATCGAGGTAAACAGGGAGCTTGAGGCACTGGAACGCTTTCTTGAACAAAGTATTGAAGTGCTTAAGGAGGGAGGAAGACTGGTCGTCATCACCTACCATTCGCTGGAGGACAGGATCGTGAAGCACTTCATGAAGACGGGCAACACGGGGGGGCGGCAGGTGAAAGACTTTTATGGACAAGTGTACAACGAACTACGGGTTATCAGCAGGCAGCAAACACCAACAGATGAAGAAATAAAAAGGAATCCGCGATCCAGGAGCGCCAGGCTGAGGATAGCGGAAAAAAAAGGGGCCTCGGATGCGTAACAGACAGAAAACACCAGTGGACAGCAAGGGGCCGTCCCGGCGCAAAAGTGCTGCGGGGAGGTTGTTTGGAGGCATGCTCGACGGCAGCATGCTGAACCGTCCGGGGACAGTGGACCTGCTGCCATTTATATTCTATTTGTCCACCCTGGCCCTGCTGCTGATCTTCAACACCTATTACGCAGAAAGAAAGGCAAGGGAGGCGGAACGCCTGCGGAGGGACATGACCTCCCTGCGAATAACATACATTCAAACAAAGTCTGACTACATGTACCTGACCAGGCAGTCGGAAATAGCCCGTCAGCTGGAGAGCAGGGGCTTTGTTGAAGCCGATGAGCCCCCGGTGATCATACACGGTCAAGGGGATGCAGGCGGGCTTTTGGGAATATTCCGCAGACGGTCACCCTAGCTGCCAGGCCACTGAAAGGGGTCCGGCATGGCCGGCAACAGAAAGACAGATCAACAGATCATTAATATGGAACAGAAGCGCGACATCATGTGGAGAATGCACCTGGTCTATTTCCTGATGGCCCTTTTGGGACTATTGGTTTTCGGCAAGGTGGCTTTTCTGCAGTTTGTGCAGGGTGACCACTGGCGTGATCAAGCCCGCAAGACCACCATGCAGTACCAGCGCATCGAGGCCACCAGGGGGGATGTCTTTGCCGACGACGGTCGTTTGCTGGCCACCAGCATACCGGTATATGAGATCCGGATGGACCTCTCCAGCCATGTCACCAGCGATGAGCTGTTTTACAGTGAGCTGGACGCCCTGGCCCGGGATCTGGCACAGCTGTTTGGCGATCGCAGCGCCGCACGTTATCGCGCCGACCTGGTAAGGGCCAGGCGAAATGGCGAACGCTACTACCTGGTAAAACGTAACGTGAGCCACGAACAGCTGCAAAAAGCACGGAGCTTCCCCCTGTTTCGCCGGGGACAATTTGGTGGGGGGTTCATCGTCAGGGAACAAACGCGCCGGGTGATGCCCTATCAGAGCCTTGCCGCCCGCACCATCGGCTATGAGCGGGAGGGCATTTACGTCGGACTCGAAGGCGCTTACCGCGCCTACCTGGAGGGGGTTGACGGGAAACGACTGATGCAAAGAATTGCCGGGGGCAACTGGATGCCGGTGAGTGACCAGGATGAGATCCTCCCCATGAATGGCATGGACATCATCACCACCATCAACGTTCAAATACAGGACATCACCGAAAAAGCGCTGCGCAAACAGTTGATGCGCTACCGGGCTGACTTTGGTACGGCTGTCGTCATGGAGGTGTCCACCGGAAAAATCAGGGCCATCAGCAACCTCTCACTCAACGAATCCGCCAACGGCTATGAAGAGTCCTACAACTATGCAGTGGGATACAGCACCGAGCCGGGCTCCACTTTCAAGCTGCCCGCCATGATGGCCGCACTGGAGGACTTTCGCATCAACATTGATGACAGCGTGGATACCGGAAGCGGACAGATCGCCTACGCAGACCGCATCATGCGTGATGCCTTGCCGGGAGGCCACGGTGTGATCTCCGTCAGGAAAGCATTCGGCGTATCATCCAATGTGGGCATCTCACAGGTGATACACAGCCTCTATGGACGCAAGCCCCAGCAATTCATCGACCAGCTCAGGCGAATGCGGCTGCACCAGCCACTGGGCCTTGAGATCGCCGGTGAGGGAGTTCCTCATATACGCAGCATGGGAGACCCGGGGTGGTCCCAGGTTTCACTTCCGTGGATGGCCATAGGTTATGAGGTCTCGCTGACACCCCTGCAGACCCTGGCATTTTATAATGCAGTGGCCAACAACGGCCGCATGATGAAACCCCTGTTCGTCAGTGAGATCAGGCAGTCGGGACGGAGCATTAAGCGCCTGCAACCCGTTGTCCTGGAACGATCCATCGCCTCAGGCGCCACCATCAGGGAGGCACAGGCTTTGCTCATGGAGGTGGTCGAACATGGCACGGCCAGGAATATCCACAGTACAGCTTATGCCATAGCGGGAAAGTCGGGAACCGCCCAGGTGGCCCAGGCCGATGGCGGCTATTTTGGTCCGGACGGCATTCAATACAAGGCCTCTTTCGTGGGATACTTTCCTGCAGACAATCCTGCCTATAGCTGCATCGTGTTCATCCATCATCCGAGGGGACCCCATTACACAGGCAGCCAGGTGGCTGCTCCCGTTTTCCGCCAAATCGCCGACAAGATGTTTGCCGCCCGCCTGTTTGCACCTTCCGACGGACAACTTGAACACAGGACT
>SKNE01000213.1 GCA_007120675.1 Bacteroidales bacterium | reverse complement strand
CCCATCGGTTTTGGGCTCGTTTTCACCGGCCATCTCAACAAACTCACCCATCAGCACATCACCTGCCTCTGCCACATCAGGATTGGTCATCTTACCGTAACGCTGCCGGATGTTGGTCAGATAGTCCTCCAGCATCTCATCGCCAACCTGGATCTGGTGGTAATCAAATGCCATGTCGCCATTCAGCTCCAGCTCGATCTCAGGGGCCAGTCCCACGTGGTACTCAAAGGTGAACTCCTTCTGCTGGTCCCAGTCAATGCCGTCTGCTTTTTCCTGGTCAGGCATCGGGTTTCCGAGCACCTGCAGGTCCTCTTCCTTGATGTAGTTGAACAGGGCATCGGCCAGTATTTTGTTCACCTCTTCAACAAGGACGCTCTTCCCGTACATTTTTTTAACCAGGCCCAAGGGTACCTTGCCTGGCCTGAAACCAGGCATTTGTGCCTTTTTCTGAAGGGTTTTCAACTCCTTTTCTACCGGCTCGCGATAGTCCTCCTCTCCAAGGGTTATCCTGATAACCGCTTCTAATTGTGAACGTTCTTCCAATGAAATATTCATCCTGTTTCAATAAGGTTGTGAATGATTGCTATCTGTCGGGTGAAATGCCTGCCGTGGATAATGACCGTGATCAACTCAACTATTGCCATTTCCGTTGGCAGATTCGGGTAATGGTAAGCGCTCAAGCAGGTCAATGACAAACAAACCACCTGGTGCGGATGGAGGGACTCGAACCCCCACGCCTTGCGGCACCAGATCCTAAGTCTGGCGCGGCTACCAATTACGCCACATCCGCAACTCTCGGTAAAACCGGCTGCAAATATACGAATTTTATGGAGAACAGGCCGTTGGAAGCGCTCCCGTTAAGGTGATTATTTATTCCCGGGGGCGGATGGAATGGTGAAGGATATCTCTGTTCCTTTCCCCTGCTGGCTCTTTATATCTATGTCACCCCCTTGTTTTTTTACAAATTCACTGCAGATGATCAGTCCCAATCCACTCCCTTTTTCGTCCTGCGTACCATGGGTACTGTGCAGGATATCCTGCCTGAATATCTTCTCCATCTCCTCCTCCGACATCCCAACCCCATTGTCACGCACACTAATGTTCACCTTGCCCTCAAGGGCCGTTGCACTCACCACCACCTGGCCACCGGGGTGGGTAAATTTTACCGCATTGGATAGCAGGTTTCTGGCCACGGTATGGGTCATGTTCACATCGCCCCAGGCAACCAGGTCGCCGGGCAGCTCTTTCACCAGTTCAATTTCCTTGTCCCTGGCGGTGCCCGCAAACAAGTCAAGCACTTCGGTCAACAGGTCCCCCACGAGGAAGTATTCGGGTGCATAGGGGATCTTCCCTGACTGCGCACGCGACCACTGCAGGAGGTTCTCCAAAAGTCCGTTAATTTTCACCACTGTCAAATCAAGCTGCCTGACCAGTTCCTGGAGCTCAGCCTTTGACAAGTGCTCTATATCCCGCTTCAGGATACGGGAAAAGCTAACGATGGAGGCAAAAGGGCTTCGCAAATCGTGGGATATGATGGAAAAAAACTTGTCCTTGGTTTTGTTGGCGTTCATCAGGTGCTGCTCAGACTCCCTGAGCCTGGCATTCAGCGCCTCCACCTTTTGTTTCTGCGTGATGAGTTCTTTGTTGTACTGGCTGATCTCTTCCTTTTGCTTGCTGAGCTGTTTGTTTATTCGCCTTAATTCGTAAAACCGGTAAAACAAAAAGAAGAACAAAATCAACACCAAAAAGGCAAAGACCAGGAGCAGGTTCCTTAGCAGCGACTCTTTCTCCAAATCCAGCTCTTTGATTCGATTGGCCTTGCGCAAGAGGTCAATTTCAGCCTCTTTCCTCTCCCTGTCGTACAGGAGTTCCAACTCAATGATCCGCCTGCGGGCCTCCTCATCATACATGCTGTCACGAATATTCATGTGGCGCCGTTGGTAGACATAGGCTGAATCAAAGCGGACCTGGGCAGCCAGCAGTTCACTTAAGCTTAAATAGTTATCAGAAATAATGGTGAGCAAGCCGGCCCCACGGGCAATCTGAAGGCTTTCATAAAAATACCTGGCCGACGCCTCCGTCTGGTCCAGGACCATGCTAACCTGCCCGAGGTCATGCAGGATCTGCGCCAATGCCCGGTCATCACCCAGCTCCCGGAATAGTTTCTCCGTTTCAAGCAGCTGCTCCAGGGCTAGTTCATTCAGCCCCTTTTTATGGTTCAGGTAGCCAATACTCCTTTGTGTATAAGCCATTGGCCTTTTGTCGGGGTTCTTCTGCCGAATGGCCAGGGCAGCTTCATAACTGGCCATGGCACCCTCATAATCGCCCTGTTTCAGCATGACAGAGCCCATATTGTGCAGGGAGAAGGCTATCCCCTGTTCATTGTCCAACTGATCAGATATGTCCATGGCCCGGCGGTGGTATTCAATGGCCCGCTCATAATCATGCTGGTTTTCATAAACGATCCCAATGTTGTTCAGCACCGAGGCGATCCTGGCGACGGAATCAAGGTCCTCGTATATCCCAAGGGCCATCAAATAGTACTCCAGGGCATTATCATAATGTCCCTGGCCTGAAAACAGGATCCCCAGGTGGTTTAAGGTGCGCGCATAACCCATGGTATGTCCGAGAGATTCGTAGAGTTGCCTGGATTGCAGCAGGTAATCAAATGATTGATGGTAGTCTCCCAATCGCCAGTGGAGGTGACCGATATTGGCCATGAGCCTGGCTTCAGACTCCCGGTCATCACCAAACCTGGCCATATCCAGTGCCTCCAGGGAGTATTCAAGAGCCTGGCGGGGATCACTGCTCCGTATGATCCAGGCCAGGTTCATCAGCGCATCCATGCGGTCCCTGCCGGTAACCTCCTCTTCAAATAGGATCCCGGTCAAGGTGTCCGCCTCATCCTGCCAGCGATTCACCGGATCTGAACCGGCCAGCAGAAGCGGCAGGAGCAATATGGCCGACATGGTCAGCAATGGTTTCTTCAGTACGCGACGCATAATGGATCGAGGTTCAAACGGCCGGCAAATCTGCCAGATTATTATACAAATATATGAGAAATTTATCCATTCGAAACGAAATCAGTCGCAAGCGCCCTAAACCTGTCATCAGCAGGGCTTATGTTTATTTGGTCTGTTTATTATTTTGACGACAACTGGCCCCGTTTTATGACAATATAAAAAATTTGTTTATATTTCGGTACCTTTTTTCTTTATCCATAAAACAGCGTGGCAATGAGTGTCATTAAAAGACTGTATACCTGGTTACTGCCCCCACAAAGCTGGCGCATGACAGTATCCGTCCTCATGGGAATATTCGTGGGCATTCTCCTGCTCGTGGTACACATTTCGAACGCAAGTTCTTATCTTTCAGATGAGCCGGAGACCTGCATCAATTGCCATGTGATGTACCCCTACTTTGCTTCATGGGATAAAGGCAGTCACGGACGGGAGGCCACTTGTGCCGAGTGCCACGTACCACAGGATAATTTCTTCAGCAAGTACTATGTGAAGGGCACCGATGGCTTAAAACACGCCACCTGGTTCACCATGCGCTGGGAGCCCCAGGTGATACGCATTAAAAGCCGTGGCAAGGGGGTCGTACAGCAGAACTGCATTCGGTGCCACATCGACCTGGTCGATATGGTCCAGCTGGTTGAAGTCACAGGCCGTTCAGCGGCAAGGGGAGATGGCAAGCTCTGTTGGGACTGTCACGTGGATGTGCCCCATGGCAGCGTCCGTAGCCTGTCGGCAGCCCCCCACGCCCTGGTGGAAAGACTTCCCACCGTGCTGCCACGGTGGCTCCAGGGAAGCGAAGGAAGGGAACAAACAAGATCACCCCGAATAGTAGAATACCCAAAATAAACGCAAACAGATGGAAAACAATCAACAAGCACACAAAACAAGAAAGCCCTGGGTTAACTGGGCATTGTTTCTTCTCACACTCGTCGTAGTGTTTGTCATCGGCCTTTTTGCCGCCTCCATTGTTGAACGCCGCAGCGAGGCGCAGCTGTACTTCCAGATGGTGAGTCCAATTCCCGACTGGGAGCCTGACAATGCTGTCTGGGGGAAGAACTTCCCACGGCAATATGAGCGCTACAAAAAAACGCTGGACACCTCCTTTGTGAGCAAGTATTACGGTTCAGCCATGATTGACTACCTGGAAAAATACCCGGAACTGGTGGTCATGTGGGCCGGGTATGCTTTCTCGCGCGATTACAACCAGGGGCGGGGACACTATTATTCTGTGAAGGATGTGCATAATACGCTGCGGACAGGTGTGCCGCAACCGGCTACCTGCTGGACATGCAAGAGCACGGATGTGCCGCGCATGATGAATGAATTGGGCATCTCAGGCTATTACGAACAAACCTGGGCGGAGATGGGACCCAATATTCAGCATCCCATTGGTTGCCAGGACTGCCATGATCCGCAGACCATGAACCTTAGAATCACCAGGCCCGCCCTGGTGGAGGCCTTTGCACGGCAGGGAATAGACATCAACGATGCCACGCGACAGGAGATGCGTTCGCTGGTTTGTGCCCAATGCCATGTGGAATATTACTTTGGTGAAAACAACTACCTGATCTTCCCGTGGGATGAGGGCTTTACGGCAGAGGAAATGGAGCGATACAAAGACAATGTGGAGCACGTTGACTGGGTACATGCCCTGAGTCGCGCGCCCATGCTCAAGGCACAACACCCCGACTATGAGCTCTACATGACGGGCATACACGCCAAACGTGATGTGAGTTGCGCCGATTGCCACATGCCGTACATGCGCGAAGGGGGCATCAAGTTCACCGACCACCACCTGGTGAGTCCCCTAACCAAAGTGGAGCAGTCGTGCATGGTCTGCCACCGCGACGATGCCGATGCCCTGATCGACCGCGTTTATGAACAACAGGACAAGGTGAGTGAGTTGCGTCGCATAGCCGAAAGGAACCTGGCCCGGGTGCACATCGAAGCGAAGCATGCCTGGGACGCTGGCGCAAGCGAGGAAGAGATGGCCCCCGTATTACAGCTTATCAGGCACTCACAGTGGCGCTGGGACTGGGTGGCGGCGGCCAACGCCATGGGCTTCCACTCGCCCTCAGAAGCGTTGCGCGTGTTGGGCACCTCCATCCAGAAGGCACAGGAAGCCAGCCTGCTCCTTACCGGCATATTCCGTAACCACGGACTGGACTATCCCATTGAGATGCCAGACATCTCCACAAAAGAGAAGGCACAGGAGTATATCGGACTCGACATGGACCGGATCAGGGCAGACAAGGAGGAGTGGAAGAACACGGTACTGCCTGAATGGCTCAGCCAGAGGTGAAAACCAGTCGGCAGACAACAATGAACCTGGTCAATGGACAGCAAGCATTCGCCACAGACGGTTATTCAATGTTCACCCCGGCGATGGCCTCATTGATGTTCAGGATGGTATCTCCAATCTTTTCGCAGGAGGTGATCAGCTTGTTGAAGTAGAAAGCACTCTTCACATGGGAGGGATCCTTCTCCATGTCCGTGATCACTTCGTCACGCACCTGGTCACGGAAGGCATTGATGCTTTTTTCCAGCTCATTGGCCTTTGGCAGGCTGTTGCGCGCCTCCAGCGAGCTAATTTGCATGTTGTTTAGCATCAGCTCAAAGGCGTTATTGATCAGCTTGAACATCTCAAACAGGTCGCTGCGCTGGGCAGGGGTAAAATAGATCTTCTCCTTCTTCTTGTCGGCCAGTACAGACGACATCTTAAAGCACACATCACCAATCTTTTCAATCTCACTGCTCACCACCCGCATCCGGCGCAGCTCTTCTGCGGCGTGGTAACTGAGTTGCTTGCGCGATATCTTAATCAAAAATGTGGTGATCTCCACCTCCACCCTATCGGTGATCTCTTCGTACTTGCTAACCTTCTCCAGGAGGTTCTGGTATTCCTTTTTGTCGGTTTCAATGATCAGGGCAGGGATGAAATTGAACATGCGGTGGGAAAGCTCAGCATACTTTCGCACCTCCTTCTTGGCCTGGAACACAGACAGCTCCGCCATGTGCAGGAAACCGCTGCTGAAGTATTCCAGTTGCGGACGCTCAAATTTCTTGCCCCGCGATGGGAGCACAAACTCCACAAAAACCACCATGTATTTAATGAAACCGATAAGGAGCAGGGTGTTTGTAACGTTGAACACCGTGTGGAATATGGACAGGCCAATGGGTATCATGGTGGGGTTTTCCATGGGGGAGCCACTCCCAAAATACACCATGAAGTGATCGATGTGTCCCAGGAAGAACCGGAAAAGCAGGAGCATCCATACGATCCCGATGATATTAAAGACACTGTGGGCCAGGGCGGTTCGTTTGGCATACACATTGCCCACAAGGGCAGCCAGGTTGGCCGTGATGGTGGTCCCGATGTTCTCACCAAGCACGATGGCGGCACCATGCTCAAACCCTATCCAGCCATAATTGCACATCACCAGCGTGAGGGCCATGGTGGCGCTGGATGACTGCAGAACGATGGTCAAGAGGGTACCCAGGGCCAGGAAAAGAAAGGTGCTGTACACCCCGTAGTCGGTCAGATCCTGCAAAAACTTAAACATCTGCGGATTGGTCTCCAGGTCCGGCACCGCGGACCGCAGAAAATCCAGGCCCATAAACAGGAGGGCAAACCCCAGTAAGATCTGGCCCATGGAGTTGAAGCGCTCGCGCGAATTGAGCAGCAAGGGAAAGCTTATCCCGATCAGCGGGATGGACAGGGCGGAAATATTCATTTTGAATCCGAGCAGGGAGATCAGCCAGGCGGTGGTGGTGGTGCCTATATTGGCTCCCATGATCACGCCGATGGACTGGGTCAGTGACATCAGGCCCGCATTCACGAAGCTGACCACCATCACCGTGGAAGCAGAAGATGACTGCACCAGGGTGGTCAGCAAAAAACCGGTAAACACCCCCAAAAACCGGTTGGATGTCATGGCAGCCAGGACAGAACGCATCTTGTCCCCGGCAAACTTCTGGATGCCTTCACTCATGGTCTTCATCCCAAAGAGGAAAAGACTCAACGAGCCAAACAGGGTCAGGAAGTCGAAGAATCCAAAGTCCATGTCAGGAAAAAGAGTTATCCGGCAAAGCGGAAGCTTTTACCCGGATAGTGAGCCGCATCACCCAGTATTTCTTCAATGCGAAGAAGTTGATTATACTTGGCGATCCGTTCAGACCGGCATGCAGAGCCGGTTTTGATCTGACCAGTACCCAACGCAACTGCCAGGTCAGCAATGGTTGTATCTTCCGTCTCGCCTGACCGGTGCGATATAACTGCGGTATAATGGTTTTTGTATGCCAGGTTGACCGCCTCAATGGTCTCTGTCAATGTGCCGATCTGGTTAACCTTGATGAGGATGGAGTTGGCCACGTTGGTGTCGATCCCTTTCTGAAGGCGGTTCACATTGGTCACAAAGAGGTCATCCCCCACCAGCTGGATCTTGTCTCCCAGCTTTTGGGTCATCAGGGCCCAGCCTTCCCAGTCGTCTTCGTCCATGCCATCCTCGATGGAGATGATGGGGTATTTGTTCACCCAGTCAGCCCAATAGTCCACCATCTGGGCCGGGGTGAGCTTATCACCAGTCGATTTGTGCAGGTGGTAAACCCCTTCTTCCTTGATGAAGAATTCGCTGGCAGCGGGGTCCAGTGTCAGGAAGATCTCTTCGCCCGGCTTGTATCCTGCCTTCTCTATGGCCTGCAGGATGAGCTGGATGGCCTCCTCATTGCTTTTCAGCATGGGCGCAAACCCTCCTTCATCTCCCACGTTGGTGGAATAGGACTTCTTCTTCAGCACCGCCTTGAGGTGGTGGAATATCTCGGCACCCATGCGGATGGCCTGGCTGAAGGATTCGGCCCCCACGGGCATGATCATGAACTCCTGGAAATCCACTGAGTTGTCTGCGTGGGAACCTCCGTTCAGGATGTTCATCATGGGCATGGGCAGGGTCCTGGCGTTTACGCCGCCAATGTAGCGAAACAAAGGCTGTCCGGTCTCCTGGGCTGCCGCATTGGCAATGGCCAGGGACACGCCAAGGATGGCGTTGGCACCCAGGTTCGCCTTATTGGGTGTACCGTCGATATCAAGCATGAGCTTGTCAATGAGCGCCTGGTCGGTCACATGATACGACTTCAGCTCATTGTTCAGGGTGGTGTTCACATGATTCACGGCGTTCAGCACCCCTTTCCCAAGGTAGGCGGATTGATCGGCGTCACGGAGCTCAACGGCTTCGTGAACGCCTGTAGAGGCTCCCGAAGGGACCGCTGCCCGGCCAAGGATACCGCTGTCTGTGATCACTTCCACCTCAATGGTGGGGTTGCCCCTGGAATCGAGTATTTGTCGTGCGTGGATATTGATGATACTGCTCATGGTACGATTTTTTTAATGGTGAATAGGCTGTTAACGATGGCCTAAAGATACGAAGTGGCCGTCAAATAAAAAAAGGATAAAGTCAACTATCCACTTTATCCTTGATGGGCAATAACCGTTTCCAACTGATTACTTGCCGTCCTTCTTGCCTGCCTCAGCATCGTCCTGGTCTGGCTGCTGGTCTTTTTCAGCCTGGCCCGGATCCTGCGGTTCTGCAGTCTCCCCGGTAGCGGGTTCAGGTTTGTTTTCCGCCTGAACCTCCTTCTGCTGATCCTCTTTTTCTTCCCCTGCGGGAGATGCTTCTTCTTCTGCCTTGGTGACGTCTTCTGCCGTCGTGACCTCTTCTGCCGGAGTAGCGTCTTCTGCTGTGGTGGCGTGTTCACCCTCTGCGGTCAAACTGTCTTCAGGTGTGTCAACGCTCTCATCCCCAGCGGGCAGACTCTCTTCTGTCGTGGCGCTCACCTGTTCGGCCGGAGCCGCCTGCTCAGCCACCTTCTCCTTTTTGCCGCGGCGGCGCCCCCTTCGCGTGCGCTTTTGCTGGCTCTCCTCTTCGGTCCTCAGCATGGCCACATTGTAATCCACCAGCTCAATGAAGCACATCTCCGCACCGTCCCCTTTTCTGAATCCGGTTTTCAGGATGCGCGTATATCCGCCCGGACGATCTGCCACCTTCTGGGCTATTTCACGAAACAATTCACTCACCGCGTATTTGTTTCCCAGGTAGGAAAACACCATCCGGCGCGAATGGGTAGAGTCAACCTTCGACCGGGTAATGAGGGGTTCAACATACACACGGAGCGCTTTCGCCTTGGCCACCGTCGTATTGATTCTTTTGTGCAGGATCAATGCGCTGGCCATGCTCGACATGGTCTCCTTCCGGTGCGCCGCCTTCCTCCCTAAACTATTGATTTTCTTCCTGTGTCTCATGTCAGTTATTCCTTGTCTAATTTGTACTTCGAAAGGTTCATTCCGAAGGTAAGATTCTTCGCTTTGATGAGTTACTCCAGTTCTGTGAGGGATTTCTTTCCGAAATTTCTGAACTTAAGCAAGTCATGCTTGTTCAGGGTGACCAGGTCAGCCAGCGTGTCGATATCCGCTGCCTTCAGACAGTTCAGGGCACGCACGCTAAGGTCCAGGTCGACCAGCTTGGTTTTTAACAGCTGCCTCATGTGCAGCGAGTTCTCATCAAACTCCTCGCTGGTGGCTTTCTCTTCGGTATCGATGGTGATTTTCTCGTTGGAGAAGAGCATGAAGTGCATGATGAGTATCCGGGCCGCTTCCTTTAAAGCGTCTTTGGGTGTGATCGATCCGTCGGTTAGAATCTCAATGATCAGTTTTTCGTAGTCGGTTTTCTGCTCCACACGGTAGTCTTCCACCAGGTAGGTAACGTTTTTGATGGGTGTGAAGATGGAATCTACGGCAATCAGGCCGATGCTCGGATTGAGTCCTTTGTTCTCTTCGGCCGGCACGTAACCCCTGCCTTTCTCTATGGTGAATTCCATGCTGAGTTTAACACCCGGATCCATCTGGCAGATGAGCACGGAGGGGTTCAGCACTTTAAAGTTGGTCAGGGCAGACTCCAGGTCCCCTGCCTTAAACTGCTCTTTCCCGCCAAACTGTATGGTAAACTTTTCAGAATCAACATCCTCCGCTTCACACTTAAAGCGTACCTGTTTCAGGTTCAATACGATCTCCGTCACATCTTCAACCACTCCCTTGATGGTAGAAAACTCATGGTCTACCCCCTCGATCTTAACAGAAGTAATGGCAAAACCTTCCAGCGATGATAGCAGAATTCTTCTGAGCGCATTGCCTATGGTTATACCATAACCCGGTTCCAACGGCCGGAATTCAAATTTTCCCAGGCGGTCGTCGGATTCAAGCATGATCACTTTATCCGGTTTTTGAAAAGCTAATATTGCCATTGGTCTTTGATTTTGTGGATGAATATGGTGAAGCGCATTACTTAGAGTACAATTCCACGATGAGCTGTTCCTTGATATTCTCAGGGATCGATTCCCTCTCGGGATAGTTCATAAATTTGCCTTTCATCATGTCCTGGTCCCACTCCAGCCAGTTGTAGCTGGTGGACCTGGCAGCCAGTGAGTCCACAACCACTTCCAGGCTTTTGGATTTTTCCCGCACCCCAATGATATCACCAGGCTTCAGGGAGTAAGAGGGGATATTGACCACTTTGTCGTTTACCGTGATATGGCGGTGTCCCACCAACTGACGGGCTGCCCTCCTGGTGGGAGCGATTCCCAGCCTGAAAACCACATTGTCGAGTCGTGCTTCCAAAAGCTGCAGCAAAATCTCACCGGTAATCCCCTTGCGGCGAACAGCCTTCTTGAAGGTGTTGGAAAACTGCCTTTCCAGCAGGCCATAAGTGTATTTTGCCTTCTGTTTCTCCAGCAGCTGAACACCATATTCAGACTTTTTCCTTCTTTTCTTCATCTGGCCATGCTGGCCCGGGGGGTAATTCTTCTTTTCAAATGCTCTGTCAGCCCCGAAGATTGGGTCGCCAAATTTACGTGCTATCTTGCTTGTTGGACCTGTATATCGTGCCATATGATCTTTCTGGTTCTTTGTGTTAAACAATGGATAAATCTGGTGCTTATACCCTTCTCCTCTTGGGTGGGCGGCATCCGTTATGGGGCAATGGCGTTACGTCTACGATTTCGGTCACCTCCAGGCCTGCCGAATGCAGCGTACGGATGGCCGATTCCCTGCCTGAGCCGGGGCCTTTGACATATACTTTGATTTTGCGCATTCCCATGTCGTAAGCCGTCTTGGCTGCATCGCCTGCGGCCATCTGTCCGGCGTAGGGAGTGTTCTTCTTGGATCCCCTGAAGCCCATCTTACCGGCCGAAGACCAGGAGATAACCTGACCCTGCTGATTCGCCAGGGTGATGATGATATTGTTGAAGGACGCAAAGATGTGTGCCTGTCCCAGCGGCTCCACCCTGGCGACTCTTTTCTTGGCACCCCTGGTGCCTTTGGTTGATTTTGCCATGTTTGTCTGTGTGTTTTTCTATCTGCAGATGCCGGGCCATCCCAGGCCCGCCATCCATGGTCCAAACAATTATTTCGTAGCCTTCTTTTTGTTGGCCACCGTTTTCTTTTTTCCCTTCCGCGTGCGGGCATTGTTTTTGGTTTTCTGTCCCCTGAGGGGCAGACCAATACGATGCCTGATCCCGCGGTAACAGCCAATGTCCATCAAACGCTTGATGTTCATCTGTACTTCTGAGCGCAGCGAACCTTCCACCTTGAATTCATCATTGATCACGTTGCGCACACTGGTCAGCTGCTGATCGTCCCAGTCTTCCACTTTAAGGTCAGGGTTCACCCCGGCCTTCTCCAGGATTGTCCGGGCATTGCTCTGGCCAATGCCATAAATGTACGTGAGGCTGATCACGCCCCTTTTTTTTCTTGGAATATCTACTCCAGCTATACGTGCCATATGTTTTGTCTCTTAATGATGGTTCTTATCCCTGACGTTGTTTAAACTTCGGGTTCTTCTTGTTGATGATATAAATCTTGCCCTTTCTGCGAACAATCTTGCAGTCCGAACTACGTTTTTTTACCGACACTCTGACTTTCATCTCTCTGTTTTTTATGTGTTGTCACTACTTGTACCTGAATGTGATGCGACCTTTGGTCAAATCGTAGGGCGACATCTCCACTTTCACCCTGTCACCCGGAAGTATCTTGATGTAATGCATGCGCATTTTCCCTGATATATGGGCAGTGATGATGTGCCCGTTTTCCAGCTCTACCCGGAACATGGCGTTTCCCAGTGATTCGGTTACCGTGCCGTCTTGCTGTATGGATGCCTGCTTTGCCATAAGATCTATCGAATGATGACTGTATTGTGTTTGTTGTTTCTAAGTGCTTCCTCAATGTACGCGAAAGTGGACAATGCTTCTCCCTTGCCATCCATGACGGCCACTGTGTGCTCATACTGAGCTGAAGGCTTGCGGTCAGCGGTCTTGATGGTCCACCCATCCCTGCCCTGTACCACAAATCGCCGCCCCATGTTGATCATGGGCTCTATGGCCACCACCAGCCCATCTTGCACGGGGGTTCCCCTCCCGGGCTTGCCATAGTTGGGCAGTTCAGGCGGTTCATGCAGCATGCGACCCACACCGTGTCCCACCAGTTCACGTACCACTGTATAGCCCGCCTGCTCCGCGTGCTGTTGAATGGCCCATGACACATCACCCAGCCTGTTGCCTGCCAGCAATTGATCAATGCCTTTCATCAGGCACTGGTGGGTAATCTGGAGCAGGCGTTTTTTTGCCTCGCTGATCTCTCCCACTGCGAAAGTGTAGGCTGAGTCACCGTAATAGCCATTCAGCAACACGCCACAATCGATCGACAGGATATCCCCCTCTTTCAGTGGGTCAGCGCTGGGGAATCCGTGCACCACCACTTCGTTGGGGGAAATACACAGACTATAAGGAAAGCCCTGGTAACCCTTGAAGGCAGGTGAAGCCCCATGATCCCGGATGAAGGTCTCAGCCAGTCGATCCAGGTAAAGGGTATCCAGGCCTGGCCTTATATGCTTGGCCAGCTCTGCATGTGTTTTAGCAACAAGTAAAGAACTTTCGCGTATTAACTCAATCTCTTCGATGGTCTTGTAATGGATCATCCCGGCATGCATTATCCCGTCATTCCTATTGGCGAAGACCGGCCTTTGATGCGGCCCGATTTGGTTAATCCATCATAATGCCGCATCAACAGGTGACTTTCGATCTGCTGGAGGGTATCCAGCACCACACCCACCATGATCAGCAGGGAGGTGCCACCAAAAAACTGGGCAAACTGACCGGTAACCCCCATCAGGCTCACCAGGGCAGGCATGATGGCCACAAAGGCCAGGAACAGCGAGCCTGGCAGCGTGATGCGCGACATCACATTGTCGATGAACTCTGCCGTGCGTTTACCAGGTTTTACACCGGGGATAAAGCCTCCATTCTTCTTCATGTCTTCGGCCATCTGGTTCGGATTCACGGTAATGGCCGTATAGAAGTAGGTAAAGAGGATGATCAGCAGGGCAAAGGTGAAATTATACCAAAAGCCGGTGAAATTGGACATGGTGGCGGCAAAGCCACTCAGTGCGTCGGAAAAACCGGCCAGTGTGATTGGAATGAACATGATGGCCTGGGCAAAAATAATGGGCATTACACCGGCAGCATTCACCTTGAGGGGAATGTACTGGCGGACACCGCCGTATTGCCTGGTACCCACAACCCGTTTGGCAAACTGGACGGGTATGCGGCGCTGACCCTGCACCAGCAGGATCACCAGTACCACCACCGACATCAGTATGACCAGCTCCACCAGGAAGAT
>SKNE01000238.1 GCA_007120675.1 Bacteroidales bacterium | reverse complement strand
TTTGCCGATTTCATGCGTGTGGGTGCCCCCCTGAACATTATCTTCTGGATCCTGGCCACCTTTCTGCTGCCAGTATTCTTTCCCTTTTAGCCTGCAAGTGCTTTTACTACAGGCGATCTGCTTCGTTGCGAAAGCCTTGAAATAGAACACTATGTCAGCGACTTTCGACGCCTTGCATCTGACCTGTTAAAAGCATGAATAATGCAGTTTAGGTCAGGATGGGGCAGCGATCCCTTTTACGAACATGGAAGCATCCTGGAGAGGACCAGGGCCAGCTTGGCGGTGAGTCTGCGCCGGTCATAGGCTGAGATGCACTGCCCTTTGAGCTGCAGTTTCCCCTGCAGATCCTGGTGATACCAGCCAAGGAGCTGTTGCTTGCAGCCGTCGACATCCTGGAAGCCAATGCTCAGTCCGCTTCGGCTTTTATCGAGGATCTTTGCCGCCTCGCCCCGGGTGGGACCGATGCAGAGGATGGGCCGACCCAGTGGCAAATACTCAAACAGCTTGCCCGTGGTGATGCCGGAAGCATGGGGGGATTGGTTGATGGCCAGCAGCAGGATGGCGCTGTCGGCTGCCTTAGCCAGTGCCTCCTGGTGGGGCATGGGGGGGAGGTGTTCCGCGAAGCGGTGCAGGCCATGCTTTTCCAGGCTTGTCCGCACACTCCGGTCCACCTTGCCGATAAATCGCAGCTGCAGCCTGGTGGCCAGGCTTTGTTCATGCTGCAACAGCCCAGACAGTGCCTGCCAGAGGACCTCGGGGTTGCGGTCGGCATTCATGGCGCCCATATGGGTGATCCGGAAAACGGACGGGTCCCTGGGCATCGGTTCACCGAAGTCATCTGGATCGAAGCCATTGGTAATCACCTCCACCGGCCGCATGCCGATTTGCTCTAGGTCCCGGGCACATTGCGTGCTGACGGTCAGCACCCTGTCGGCCTGACTGAGCACGGCCTTCTCCAGCTTGCGGTGCCGCCTCTCTGCCCTGGGGCCCAGCATGAGCTTGTGATGATAATCGATCTGTGTCCACGGATCGCGGAAATCGGCCAGCCAGGGGATGCCCAGCGCCTCCTTGAGCCGCATGGCGATAAGGTGCATGCTGTGGGGCGGACCGGTGGAGGCGATGGCATCCACAGGGTGTTTTCTGATCCAGCGGCGCAGGAAGCGCACGGAGGGTTTTATCCAGCCGCGCCGGGCATCGGGGATGAAGAGGTTGCCCCTGATCCAGATGGCCGCCTTGTCCATGAGACCGGGCGCGCGGTCCTCCTGGAGGAAGCCCGGCTGAATTTTCTCCCGCTGGGGCATGCCAGTAAGGAGTTTATAATAGCGAAAGGGTTCATTGATCTCTTTCCGAAGCACCTGCATATTGCCGGGGACATCCCTCTCCAGGCTGTGGTCGGTACCCTGAACTTCAGGGTTCGATGGGGTGTAGACCACCGGTTCCCATCCGTGCTGCCGAAGGTACTTACAGAACTTCAGCCAGCGGAATACCCCTGCCCCGGTGCCGGGTGGCCAGTAATAGGTGATAATCAGGAGGGTTTTCATCATTCATTCATCAACAGGCAGGACAATCATCCCTGCCGGCATATAAACCGGACCCGGGTCGTGTCAGGAGCCTTTTTCATGCGTCACCTGTCCCGGAAGCCTTCTTTTCAGCCGGGACCAGGCCCAAAAGAGGATGGCCAGCACCAGCAGGCCGCTGAAAGCAGCAGCCACGTGGCGTCCGCTATAATAGGCACTGGGCCGGAAATGAAACTCAATATCATATTCTCCGGCGGGCAGCACCATGGCCCGCAAGATGTAGTTGGCCCGGAAATGATTGGCTGGCTGGCCGCTTACACGCACCTCCCACCCTTCGGGGTAGTAGACCTCCGAGAAAACGGCCAGCTGCGGGCTTTCAGCCCTGAATGCATAGCGCAGCCTGTTGGGCTGGTAGTGCAGCAGGCTGATGCTCGCCGTGGGGTCGGGACTGAAGGTGTCTTCCCCCACGAGGGTGGCGAAACGCTTGTCGACCAACGCCGTATGCCGGAGGTCTGTCTCTGCCAGCTGCATGATCTCTTCATCGGCATTGCTGACCCACCGGAGCTCACTGACCAGCCAGGCATTGCCCATGGCGTGGGGGTTAAGCAGGGGGGGCGCATCGGGGTGGTAGATGATGTAGCGTGTATTGAGCATGTTGAGCACCGGCAAGCGGCCCAGGGCTTCTTCAATCTCCCTGTCGCCCGTGCCTTGCTGCAGGCTTTGCCGCAGACCGTCCATCTCCTGGCTGATGTGAAAATCGATGAGGTCCTGGTATCGTCCCAGTTTGGCGCCGTGGTATCCCCCTATGGAATGGTGGTAGAAGGAGGTGCGCGAACTGTTGAATGTGCTCTCGGTCATGTCCAGTACACGAAACTGGTCCTGGTCTTCCAGGATATACTGATCGGCTGCCCGGAGCGGGAAGGGCCTTTCCACGCGGCGGCGATGCTCAAAGTTGTCCTCATCCAGGAAGCGGCGGTTCACCGGCCACATATCCAGGGTGATCAGTGCGACAAGCAGCAGGAGGAAGGTGCCCTGTCCGACGCGCTTGTAGGCAATGAGCAGGGTGAGCACTGCAGCCGCCAGCGCAAAAAACAGGCTGCGGAGCGCATCAGCCCTGAAGATGTTGATGCGGGCCTGCTCCAGCTGGTATAAAAATTCGTTGATCTGTGCCGCCATGGCGGGTTCACTTCGTGCCAGTCCGGCATAGGCCTCCTTTTCCATCTCGCTGAGGAAGCTGAGGATGCCGGGAGCCAGGTAAAGCAAGAATGCCAGGCCTGCCGTGAAAGCGGTGGCGGTGAGAAAGGCCTTGCTGCGCAGGGATACGCTGTCGGGCTTCCGTAAAAAGTGGCACAGTCCAAGGAAGGCCAGTGCCGGGATGGTGAGTTCAGCGATCACCAGGGTCATGGATACGGCCCGGAACTTATTGTAGCCCGGCACATAGTCGATGAAAAAGTCGGTGAGTGGCATGAAGTTTTTGCCCCAGCTGAGCAATAAGGACAAGATGGTGGCCAGCAGGAGGGTCCACTTCAATGGCCCCTTCACAAAAAAGAGGGCGAGAACAAAGAAGAAAAGGACGACGGCTCCCACGTAGACTGGTCCGGATGTGAAGGGCTGGTTGCCCCAATAGTGGTTTTCCTGGGCAAGGATCTGCCTGTAGGCAGGGTCTGCCTGTTCGAGTGCCCGCTCACTGGACCCGAGACGGCCCGTGCTTCCCCCTTTGGCATTGGGTATCAGCAAGGTGAGGCTCTCTTCGATGCCGTAGCTCCAGGCGGTGATGTAGTCCTTGTCCAGCCCACTGGTCACCGGCTCCTCCCGGATGCTCAGCTCGGTGCCCCCGCGCATGGTTTCAGAGCTGTAAGCGTAGGTACCCCAGAAGTTACCGATGTTAATGCCCACGGCCACCACCAGTCCGGCCAGCAGCACGGCCAGCTTGATTCCCAGTTCGGGCAGCTGTGCGTTCCGGATATGGTGGTAGAGCTGAAAGATACCGTAGATCAGTACAACCAGGGCGAGGTAATAGGTGATCTGGTAATGGTTGGCGTAGAGCTGCAGTCCCATGAAGATGGCAAAGAGCAGTCCCCCCCCCAGGAGCTTTCCCCTGAGTGTGTAAATGATGGATCCAAGCACCGGTGCCATGTAGCCGATGGCCACCGCCTTGGAGTTGTGGCCGGCCTCCAGGATGATGAAGTGGTAGGATGAGAAGGCAAAACCCACTGCCCCGGCAAGGGCGAGCCAGGGGTTGACCCTGAGCATGAGCAGGAAAAGGAAGAATCCGGCGAAATAAAGGAAGATCATGTCAGCCGGACGAGGCAGCCACAGGGTCATGATCCCGTGAAACAGTCCGGCGATGTTGTTGGACCAACGCACCGACACCTGGTAGGCGGGCATCCCGCCGAACATACTGTTGGTCCACAGCGCCTCCTCACCGGTCTGTTCCCGGTGCTCCACGATCTCCTGCGCCATGCCCTGCCATTTGACGATATCGGGTTGCATGAGCTGTTTGCCTTCCATCACGGGACGGACGTAAATGACCGACATCAGTAAAAAGACCAGGATGGCTACCAGGTAGGGCAGGATCTCTTTCATCCGAATGGCTTGAAGGCTGCGCAAGAAGGTTTGCATGGGAGGAGCTTGTTTAATCATCGATCTCTTCAAAGTCGACGTATTCGCCCAGCCTGTCGCTGCCGGCACCCGGTTTTCGGGCCCTGCGGCCCGGGCCACCACTTGGGCCAGGATGATGGATGCCCGCGCTTTGCGCTTCCTGCCGCTGGTGGGCCTCTTCACGCTGCCGCCGGCTGGCTTCGGCAGCCCAGGGGTTTTCGCGGAAGAAACGTTTCTTGTACCTCTCCACATACCAGCGCCCGATGCGGGGAAGAACCCACATGGTGACCAGGCGGAAAAGGAGGTAGATCAACAGGAAAGTGGCAATGACTTTCAGCATGAGGCTGCAACGAATTTCTGGGTGGATGGCAAAGGTACGAAATTTTTATCCGTGGTGGTAGGGCTCACCACGCAGGATGGTATAGGCCCGGTATAACTGTTCGGTGAAGAAAAGGCGTACCATCTGGTGGGAAAATGTCATGGACGAAAGGGAGAGCTGCATGGAGGCTTTGTGGTACAGGGCCGGACTGAACCCCCAGGGTCCCCCCACCACAAAGGCAAGGGTTTTTGTCCCCCGCTGCATCTTTTCTGCCAGGAAGGCGGCAAACTTGACGGAGCTAAAGGACCTGCCCCGCTCATCGAGCAATATGCACTCATCCCCCGCACCCAGGTGTTTTAAAATCAGCTGGCCTTCCCGCTCTTTCCGCTGATCGGCAGGCAAAGCATTCCACTGGCGCGGGATTTTTACTTCATGGACCTCCACGCGGGTGTACTGCTTTAAGCGGGACAGGTAGTCGCTGATCCCCTCTTCCAGGTAATGGGTGTCGGTTTTTCCTGTGAATAGCAGCTTGATCTTCATGGGATGTCGCATTGGTACACCCGCTGCAAACGGTCAGCCGGCGGGACAAAAATAGGGGTTTCATGCCAGCTGCCACAGGCTGGTGCGGCAAAATCCACAAAATTGTTGTATTTTGGATTGATTTTTGATGTTTAAACGGGTTGCATCACTCAAATCACGCAGTCTCCCGGGGCTTGTAAAATGGCTTTCATCATGCTTTTCAGCCGGATCCGCATGCTAACCCTGTGTGTGCTTGTGGCATTTCCCGTCCACCACGTACTGGCACAGGCACCCGACAGGATGGTGGAGGACCTCTCCAGGGCCATTCAGCGGGGCAATGCCCGTGACATCTCACGCTATTTTTCCAATAACGTGGATTTGTCCATGCCCCGTGCCGAGGGGACATTCAGCAAGTCGCAATCGGAGATGATCCTGCGTGATTTCTTCTCCCGGAACAAACCCAGCGCCTACACCATGAGCCACCAGGATACCCTGCGTGACGGTTCCATCTATTTTATCGGGAGGCTCAGCACAGAGGAGGGCAGCACCTTCCGCTGCTATTTCCATATCAAGAAAATATCCGATGCCTACTTCATTCACCACATTCAGTTCGAGCTGCAATAGCCCGGTGGTCGCGTAATCCCTCTTGGCCATGTCTTTTTTTCGCCCGTTTGTGGGTGACTGCGAATGAAAAAAATTCCCGTACTTTTGTCCCATGATCATCATAGGCAACTGCATACTGTCTGACGAGCTGATGGAGGAGCAATTTGTTTGCGACCTGCCGGCATGCCTTGGTGGCTGTTGCGTGGAGGGTGATGCCGGGGCCCCCTTAAGTGAAGAGGAGTGCCAGGTGCTTGAATCGATCGCCGGGCGGGTGGCCCCCTTTATGATCACCGAGGGTGTTGAGGCGATCGATAAGCAGGGATATTGGGTAAGGGACGGCGACGGCGATTTGACGACCCCCCTGGTGGATGGCAAGCAGTGCGCCTATGTTTTTTATGGTGAGACCGGGGTGGCCATGTGTGCCATTGAGAAGGCCTGGGAAGCAGGCCTCATCGATTTTCAGAAGCCCCTGTCCTGTCATTTATACCCCATACGGATACAGTCTTACCCGCACTATGAGGCCCTGAACTACCACCGGTGGCCATTATGCGACCCTGCCAGGTTAAACGGAAAAAAACACCGCGTGCGCGTGTACCGTTTTTTGAAGGATGCGCTGGTACGCAAGTATGGCGAGGCGTGGTATGAAGAGCTGGAGCAATATGTCCGCTACAGCTTGAAGGAGAAGTAAGGTCTGTTAGCCCAGCTTCTTTACCGCCAGGCTGATGCGGTCAGCCACCTCCTCCTTGCCCAGCAGGGCCATGATCTCCTTCACATCCGGTCCCTTCCCGGCACCCACCAGGGCCAGCCTGAGGATAGGCATGATCTTTCCCGCACCCACACCCTGCTCATCCATGAACTCCCTGAGGCTTGTTTCCAGGGCAGGGGGGTCGAAGGGATCCGTGCTCACCAGCTTGTCGGTCAGCGCCGTCAGGATCGCTCCTGCGTCATCCTTCCACCTCTTGGCGGCGAATTTGCTGTCGTATGATTCGGGTCGCTGGAAAAGGAAGGCCGCTTCATCCCACAGCTCATGCACGAAGCTGACCCTCTCCCGCAGCAGGTCGACCACCTTGAGAATCTTTTCCCTTCCTGCCTTCACCTGTCGCTTGTCCAGCTCCTGTTCAAAGTGGTTGGCAAGGTCGTGCAGGGGCACCTTTTGCAGGTAGTGATGGTTGAACCACCGTGCCTTGGCGGGGTCGAAACGGGCTCCTGACTTCCCAACCCTTTCGGGTGAGAAAGCGCGCACCAGTTCATCCATGCTGAAGATCTCCTGCTCCGTTCCGGGGTTCCAGCCCAGCAGGGCGAGCATGTTCACAAATGCTTCGGGGAAATAGCCGGACTCGCGGTAGCCAGGCGATGTGCCGCCCCCTGAAGGATCGGTCCACTCCAGTGGGAATACGGGGAAGCCGAGCCTGTCGCCGTCCCTTTTGCTCAGCTTGCCCGGGCCATCGGGCTTGAGCAGCAGGGGCAGGTGTGCAAAGCGGGGCATGCTGCTCTCCCACCCCAGGAAACGGTAGAGCAATACATGCAGGGGGGCAGAGGGCAGCCACTCTTCACCGCGAATCACGTGGGTGATCTGCATCAGGTGGTCGTCCACCACGTTGGCCAGGTGGTAGGTGGGCATCCCGTCGCTTTTGAACAAGACTTTGTCGTCCAGCAGCCCGCTGCTCACCTTCACCTTGCCGCGAATCATGTCGTCCACCACCACCTCTTCGTTCTCCGGGGTTTTGATACGCACCACATAGGCCTCTCCTGAAGCGATGCGCCGCTGCGTTTCGTCAGCCGGCATGGTCAGTGAGTTGTTCATCGTCATGCGTGTCCGGCTGTCATACTGGGGATTGACCTGTTTTTCGGCCCCCAGGCGCTGTCGCATGGACTCCAGCTCGTCGGGCGTGTCAAAGGCATAATAGGCGTGGCCGCTGTCTATGAGCTCACGGGCATAACGATGGTAAATATCCTTGCGTTCAGACTGGCGGTAGGGGCCATACCCGCCCCCTTTCAGGGGCCCTTCATCCCAGTGGATGCCGCACCATTGCAGGGACTCCATGATGTATTCCTCGGCACCGGGAACGAACCGCTTCTGGTCGGTGTCTTCAATACGAAGCAAGAAATCCCCGTCATGTTGCTTGGCAAACAGGTAGTTATATAGTGCCGTACGTACACCCCCCATGTGCAGGGGTCCCGTCGGACTGGGAGCAAAGCGAACTCTAACATGCATGTTGAAACAGATTTATTGAATGACTAAAAAAGAGATCATGTAACCCGCGCCATCACCCGGCCGGCGACCGGCCGTCTCCGCCGGACTGGGCACCCACATAGTCTTCCCACTCCCTGAGCATTTCGCCCTTGATGACACGGGGGAACTTGTTCTGTGCTCCCTCCTTGCCCTTCATGCGCATCCACTGGTAAAAAACCCTGGATGGAAGCACCTCCACAATCACGTCCTTGATGGCGGCAATCCGCTCCACCCTGTAATCATCATTCAGGATCCTGAGGTTGTCATCGATATGCTTTTTGAGTGCCGGGGGGTCCACCTGGCTGTCGGTGCCCACGAACCATTTATGGGCAAACATGGAGCCGTGCCGGGTGCCGGCCACGGTGAACTCTCTCACCTCAATGTTGAGCTGGTCTTCGGCCATCTTAATGGCCATATTCATGTTTTCCAGCGACATATGCTCGCCGCAGAGATTAATGAAGTGCTTGGTGCGCCCGGTGATCACCACCTCGTTTCGCTCCATGTCAACGAACTTGATCACGTCCCCGATGAGGTAGCGCCAGGCACCGGCGCAGCTGCTCAGCAGCAAGGCATACTCTTCACCTTCCCTCACCTGTGAGATGGTGAGGGACTCAGCCTGGGGCAGCAGGTTGCCTTCCTCATCGAAATGGTCCCTGTTGAATGGGATGAATTCAAAGAACAGGCCATTGTCCAGCGACAACTGCATGCCGTTGGTGCCTGGCCGGTTCTGAAAGGCAATGAAGCCCTCGGACGCCAGGTAGGTTTCGATGTAGGTCAGCGGCTTGCCCAGTAGTTTCTCGAAGCCCTTGACATAAGGAGCAAAAGATACCCCGCCGTGGACGAAGATGCTCAGGTTTGGCCATATCTCATGGATGTGGTTCAGCTGGTAGTGATCTATGATCTTCTCCAGCAGGATCTGCCACCAGGCAGGCACCCCCACGATCACGCCGATGTCCCACTTTCCGGCTTTGGACACGATCTCATCCAGCTTGGTGGGCCAGTCCCTTTCCTTGGATATCCGTTTGCCTGGCTTATAAAAATGCTGGAACCAGAAGGGGATGTTTTTTGTGGTGATGCCCGAGAGGTCCCCCTCGAAATAGGTGCCGTTGTACTGCAGGTGGGTGCTTCCGCCCAGCATCAGGATCCCCTTCTCATAGAACGAGCGGGGAAAATCGTAGCGCGCCAGGGAGAATATCTGCTTCACACTGGTCTTCTGGATGGCGCGCAGCATGGCTGTGGTTACGGGGATGTGCTTGCTGGATGAGCCCGAGGTGCCGGAGCTGAGGGCAAAGTATTTCACCTTGCCCGGCCAGCAAACATAGGGCTCTCCGTTGAGGGTGCGATACCACCAGTCGTTGAACATGTCGTTGTAGTCGTGCATGGGGATCTGCTCCCTGAATTCACCGACAATGTCCTTGCTTTTCAGCATCTCATAAAAGCCGTAGTGTTCACCAAAAGCTGTGCTGGCTGCCTTTTTCAGGAGCTTCTTCAGCTCTTTTTTCTGTGCCCGGACTGCGTTGCGTGTCTGGAAGATGACCGGCATCTTGCTGCGCAGCTCAATGGCTCTTTTGATGATGGATCCTAATACGGGCATGGATGGGGAGGTTTTTTTATCGCCTGTGGCTGGTTATTCGCGGCTGATCCAGGATTTGACTTCCTCCGGCTTTGGGGGATCAACCGCTAGCTTCATTTTCTTTCTTAGTCCGCAAAGCTGGTTAAAGACCTTGTTGGGGTTGGCTTCCTTTAGGGCTTCCAGGTCCTGGTAGCCCGCTTTTGGCAGCAGCCTGGCCCACACCTCCGGTATGCCTGACCCGGCGAATGCATCCTGCCCGCTTTGTGCCGACCCGCTCTTTTCCGGTCGCATCTGCGGGAAGAAGAGCACATCCTGGATGCTGGCTTTGTTGGCCATGATCATGCAAAGGCGATCGATCCCGATACCCAGTCCCGCGGTGGGAGGCATCCCGGTTTCCATGGCCCTGAGAAAGTCTTCATCCAGCATCATGGCCTCCGGATCACCCCGCCGGCCCAGCTCCAGCTGCTCCTCAAAGCGTGCCCGCTGATCAATGGGGTCGTTCAGCTCGCTGAAGGCGTTACAAATCTCCTTACCGTTGCATATGACCTCAAAACGTTCCACCAGGCCAGGCTTGCTGCGGTGCTTTTTGGCCAGGGGGGACATTTCGATGGGATAGTCCGTGATGAAGGTGGGCTGCACCAGGTGGGGCTCACATTGTTCGCCGAACAATTCGTCGACGAGCTTGCCCCGGCCCATGCTGTCGTCGGTCTCAATGCCCAGGCTTTCCGCGAATTGTCGGAGGGCCTGCTCATCCATAGCTGAGACATCGGTACCGGTGAAGTGCTCAATGGCTTCGTACATGCTGTAGCGTTTCCAGGGCCTGCCAAAGTCGATCTCGTGATCACCCGTGGTGATGCGGGTGCTGCCATGGAGGGCAAGCGCGATCTTTTCCACCATCTCCTCCACCAGGTCCATCATCCATTCATAGTCCTTATAGGCCACATAAAGCTCCATTTGGGTGAACTCAGGGTTGTGAAAGCGACTCATGCCCTCGTTGCGAAAATCCTTGGCAAACTCGAACACCCCGTCGTAGCCACCCACGATCAGGCGCTTCAGGTAGAGCTCGTTGGCGATGCGCAGGTAGAGGGTTGTGTCGAGCTTATTGTGGTAGGTCTTGAAAGGCCTGGCCGCTGCACCGCCATAAATGGGCTGCAATACCGGCGTTTCCACCTCCAGGTAGCCTTTCTCCAGCAGGTAGTCTCGCATGCACTGGATGAGCTTCGCGCGCTGCCTGAACACCTCTTTCACCTCCGGGTTGACGATCAGGTCAACATGGCGCTGGCGGTAACGCTGTTCAGGGTCCGTGAACGCATCGTACATCTTGCCATCCTTCTCCTTGACCACCGGGAGGGGACGCAGGGACTTGCTCAGGAGCCGGAACGATTTCACATGGATGCTTATCTCTCCCATCCTGGTGGTGAATACAAAGCCTTTTACGCCGATGATGTCACCAATGTCAATCAGCCGTTTGAATACCGTATTGTAGAGGGATTTGTCCTCTCCGGGACAGATTTCATCGCGGTTGAAATACAGTTGTATGCGGCCGCTGTCGTCCTGCAGCTCGGCAAATGATGCACTGCCCATGATGCGGCGACCCATGATGCGTCCCGCTATGCTGACGTCCTGAAACAGGCTGTTATCCCCGGGAAAGGACTCCCTGATCTCCTGTGCTGTGACGTTCACCTCAAAACTTTCTGCCGGGTAGGGGTCGATACCCAGTTCGCGCAATTGCTTCAGCGCATCGCGCCGGATGGTCTCTTGTTCACTGATTGTGTGATGCATAGGTATTTTATTATCATGCAAAGGTAAATAAATTGTGGGATTGACCCACCAAATGCAGCCGTAGCCTGCCAGGCGAATCACCCCGTGAGCAGGAGGAACCGCTGCGCTTTCCCATGAACCGAGCCACCACCAGACTTACTTTACTATGTGCTGAGGGTTGGGGTGGCGAGCTCACGCTTACCGATTCAATAAAATTGTTTCAAGCGTAACTTTTTTCATTGGTCTGTGTGTAATTTACAATGAATAAATTTCATGTACATTTGTATCCGGGGCCTCAGGGATCAGTCCCACTGCCCCGGGCAGGGGGCTGACAGTCAAAACGGTTTTGGTGGCCATTACTCATCAATTGCTTTGTTGTGGGACGGAAAAATAAAAAAGCACTTCCTTACCTGGAGGGGATCGAAATCACTGCCATGGCGGCTGAGGGGAAGGCATTGGCGCGGGTGGGCGACAAGGTGCTTTTTGTTCCCTTTGCTGCTCCCGGCGATGTGGTGGATGTAAAGGTTAAACGCTCCAGGAGAAACTATATGGAGGGGGAGATCCGCGGTATTCAGCGCCTTTCGCCGGCGAGGACAGACCCGGTATGCCAACATTTTGGCCTGTGCGGGGGGTGTAAGTGGCAGCATGTGCCCTATGAAGCACAGCTGACCTTCAAGGGGCAACAGGTGAGGGACAGCCTGCAGCGCATCGGGAAGGTCCGCCTGGATGAGGTGGAGGTGTTGCCCATCATGGCTGCGCCGGAAACCACCTTTTACCGCAACAAGCTGGAATACACCTTTAGTAACCGCCGCTGGATGACACCGGAAGAGATCGCCACCGGCGAAGAGATCGCTGACACCGACGTGCTGGGATTTCACATTCCCGGCCTGTTTGATAAGGTGCTGGACATTGAAAAGTGCTGGCTGCAGGCCAGTCCCTCCAATGAGATCCGTTTGGGGGTGAAGGCGCTGGCCAAAAAGCACGCCCTCTCTTTTTATGACCTGCGGGCCAACAGGGGGCTTCTGCGTAACCTGGTTATCCGCAATACGGCCGGGGGGCAGGTGATGGTGATCCTTGTCTTCGGCGAAGATGACCAGGAGGGGATCGAACGGATGATGCAGTCTGTCCATGAGGCTTTTCCCCAGGCAGACAGCCTGTCGTGGATACTCAATGAGAAGGCCAACAGCTCCATCGCTGACCTGGAGGTGCATCACTACAAGGGCAGGGAGTGCCTGGAAGAACAGATGGAGAACCTGGTTTTCCGCATAGGTCCGAAGACCTTTTACCAGACCAACTCGGTGCAGGCCTGCGCCTTATATTCCCTTGTGCGTGATTTTGCCGCGCTGGAGGGCCATGAGACGCTCTATGACCTCTACAGCGGGGCAGGTACCATCGCCTGTTATTTGGCAGACAAGGCCAGGCAGGTGGTGGGCATTGAATATGTGCAGGAGGCCGTGGAGGACGCCGGAAAGAATGCTGCGCTGAATCGTATCAGCAATGTGCGCTTTGTGGCGGGGGACATGGCCCGTGTCTTTAACGAAGAGCTGATGGAAGCCATGGGCCGCCCCGAGGTGATCATTACGGATCCGCCGCGGGCAGGCATGCATCCCGACGTGATCGGGCAGATCATCCGTTCCGGTGCCGGACGCATCGTTTACGTCAGCTGTAACCCCGCCACACAGGCCCGCGACATTGAATTGCTGAGCAACAGCTACCGTTTAGAGAAGAGCCGGGCGGTGGATATGTTCCCGCATACCCATCACGTGGAAAACGTCGTTCTGTTAAGAAAGAGCTAGGCATGGAAACAAGGCATTTATGCATCAGGGTTTTTGGAAGGGTACAGGGTGTGGCCTTCCGGCATTACACCAGGCAAAAGGCATTGTCCCTGGGTCTCACAGGCTTCGTGAAAAACCTGGCGGATGGAAGCGTGTACATTGAGGCCTCGGGTGGGAGGGAGGCCATAGCGCTTTTCACGGACTGGTGCCGGCAGGGTCCCCCCGCTGCAAGGGTGCAGCACCTGAGAAGCGAAGAGATCCGGTCGCCCGGGCTGGATCATTTCTCCATCAGGTAGCCATGCATGTCACCGTTTCATCTGCGGGTGCTATCCAATAAAAAAAAACCCTGTATATTTGGTCCTGTGCTTCACCTGGAAGCGACGGCTTCACAGGGATGAGACGTCCCTCAAGGGGATGCGACGGTTTCACAGGGGAGCAACGGCCCCATGGGAAAGCGATCCATGGTCCGGCGCCGTGTGATTGAACCGGGGCCGCAGACCGTTCCTGAAACCAGGGAGAATGCTTGTTTTTTATGGCTTTTTCATCATTTGCAACCCATAACCAGTAATTCATCTACAAATGAACAAAACCCTTTTTTATATGCTGTTAATGACCATGGCTGTGTCTTGCGGTCCCACAGGTGAGAGGCACCATGAGACGGCGGCTCCTGTGGCCGAAAAGCATCACCACGAGCTGATCATGCATGGTGATACGAGGATAGATCCCTATTACTGGCTGAACGACAGGGACAATCCAGCGGTGATTGCCTACATTGAAGAGGAGAACCGATACCTGGATGCCATGATGAAGCACACCATGGACATGCAGGGGGCTCTTTTTGAGGAGATGAAAGCGCGTATCAGGCAGGATGACCAGTCGGCCCCCTTTTTCCGGAACGGCTACTTTTACTACACTCGTTTTGAAGAGGGCACGGAGTACCCCATCTATTGCCGCCGCCCCGGCTCGATG
>SKNE01000177.1 GCA_007120675.1 Bacteroidales bacterium | reverse complement strand
GACCAGCTGTTGCTGGAATTTGGGTTCGACCAGGATCCCATGGCAGATACTTTTATCCTGCAGCAGAGACTGCCGGGAGAGACTGATTTTTCGGATGTGGCGGAGAACATCTCCAGTCCATACCCACTTGACCTTTCGGGGGAATTACCGCTGGCTGGTGAGCTTAACTACAGGTTGCTGGGACAGTCAGGGACAGAAACAGCCCGTTCGAACGTGGTGCAGATAAGCGTCAATCCCGAGATCAATATCCCCAACGCTTTCAGGCCGGGTAGCTCATTGGTTGAAAACCAGGTTTTTTCACCCCAGTTCATCGGTTTTACACCCGATGTCTACATCAGGGTGTACAACCGTTACGGCCTGAAGGTATTTGAGTCGGGTCCGGCGCCGGGTGCCGCCTGGGACGGAAGCCTGAACGGCAAAGACGCCCCGGAGGGAGCCTATTTTTATCACATCGTTTACACTTCCAACAACCCCCATGTGGAAGACGGGGAGATCAGCGGTACGGTTTACCTTCTGCGCTAAGTGCCGGGCGCGGCTTTACCCCGCCTTTTTAGTTTTTTTACCACAGATTATCCCGCATTTTTTCCTACTTTTGCACACTAAATCAAAGCAGTGACCATGCAGAAAGACCAGGAAAAATTCTCCGGCGAAGGCCTGACATACGACGATGTGTTGCTGGTTCCGGCTTATTCCCGGATCTTGCCGCGCGACACCGATATTTCAACCCAATTCTCCCGCAACATACAGCTGCGCATCCCCGTGGTGTCTGCAGCCATGGATACGGTCACCGAATCCAGGATGGCCATTGCCATGGCCCAGGAGGGAGGCATTGGGGTGCTGCACAAGAACATGGCCATGGATGAGCAGGCCCTGAAGGTCCGCAAAGTGAAGCGATCTGAAAACGGCATGATCATCGACCCCATCACCCTGCATGAGGATGCACTCGTGGGTGATGCCCTGGCCATCATGAAAGAAAACGGCATCGGCGGCATCCCCGTTGTCAGTGACGACAACAAGCTGGTGGGCATTGTGACCAACAGGGACCTGCGTTTTGAGAAGGATCCGGAAAGGCCGGTGGTCGATGTGATGACCAGCAAGGGCCTCATTACCACATCAGAATTTATTGATTTTGAGGTTGCTGAGGAGATCCTGCAGGCCCATAAGATCGAAAAGCTGCCTGTGGTGGATGCGGAGCATCACCTGGTGGGACTGATCACCTACAGGGACATCATCAAGATCAAGGAGCGTCCCAACGCCTGCAAAGATGAGCGTGGCAGGCTTCGTGTGGCGGCTGCCGTGGGTGTGACCCCTGATACACTGGAGCGTGTGAAGGCCCTGGTCGCCGAAGGGGTTGATGCCGTGGTGGTGGACACGGCGCATGGACACTCAAAAGGGGTGCTGGATACCGTGAAGAGGATCAAGAAGGCTTACCCCGGGCTGGACCTGGTAGCCGGGAATGTGGCCACCCGTGAAGCAGCCCTGGACCTTAAAGAGGCCGGCGCGGATGGCGTCAAGGTGGGTATCGGACCCGGCAGCATATGCACAACCAGGATCGTCGCAGGGGTGGGTGTCCCCCAGCTGACAGCCATTTACGAGGTGGCCACCGCTCTGCGCGGCAGCGGGATCCCCGTGATTGCAGATGGTGGTATCCGTTACACCGGTGATATTGTCAAAGCCATCGCGGCCGGGGCTTCCTCGGTGATGGCGGGCTCGTTGTTCGCCGGGGTGGAGGAATCGCCGGGAGAGACCATCATCTTTGAAGGAAGAAAATACAAAACCTACCGGGGCATGGGAAGCATTGAGGCCATGCAGCAGGGATCAAAAGACCGTTATTTCCAGGACGTTGAAGACGATATCAAAAAACTGGTGCCGGAAGGGATCGTCGGAAGGGTGCCCTATAAGGGAAGCCTGTCTGAGGTGATTCACCAGATGGTGGGCGGCCTGCGTGCGGGCATGGGGTATTGCGGTGCCGCCAGCGTGGCAGAACTGCATAATGCACGTTTCATACGCATCACCAATGCCGGTGTGCGTGAAAGCCATGTACACGATGTCACCATCACACGGGAGGCCCCCAACTACAGTCGCTAACAAAAATCTATCAAAGTAAAACGCTGCAATATGAAAGAAATGAAGAGCATGCAAAGGATCATTTCGGTGATGGCCGGACTACTCTTGCTGGCCATTCCAGGTCAGGCCTTTTCCCTGGATGAAGACCCCGTTTTGCTGCGCATTGAAGACGAAGAGATCAGCTTATCAGAGTTCAAGGAGATTTACAGGAGAAACAACGTGGAGTCGATGGTTGCAGAGCCCAAGGGGGTGGATGAGTACCTTGAGATGTACATTGACTTCAGGTTAAAGGTGAAAGCAGCCATAGAGCTGGGCATGGATACCAGCTCCAGCTTCATTGAGGAGCTGAGGGGTTACAGGCAGCAGCTGGCCCAGCAATATTTTACAGACGATGCGTTAACGGATCAGCTTGTCAGGGAAGCCTGGGAAAGATCGCAATACGATGTGCGGGCATCCCACATCCTCATCAACCTGGATGCCCATGCTGCACCGGGAGACACCGCAGCGGTGTATGAGCAGATGATGCAGCTTCGGCAACGTTTCCTTGACGGGGAGGATTTTGGGGACCTGGCCCGCCAGTACTCCGACGATCCATCTGCACGCGACAGGGCAGCCAGCGGCAACCAGCCTGCACGGCGCGGTAATGCCGGGGACCTGGGGTATTTTAGTGTCTTTAATATGGTTTACCCCTTTGAGTCGGCTGCATTTAACACGGAGGTGGGTGAGGTTTCCATGCCGGTCAGGTCCAACTTTGGTTATCACCTGGTGAAGGTGACCGACCGCCTGCCCGCCATGGGCAGGGCCCGGGTGGCGCATATCATGCTGATGACCCCGTCGGGAAGCACTGAAGAGGAGCTGCAGGCCAAAGAAGCGCTGATCCATGACCTTCACGGGCAAATCATGGATGGGGCCGATTTTGGCCAGCTGGCAGAGGAGCACTCGGAAGACCGCCAGTCAGCCTCCAGGCAAGGTGAGATGCTCCCCTTTACGTCCAACCGCATGGTCCCGCAGTTCATCCAGACCATCAGCGGACTGCATGAGCCCGGCCAGGTTTCAGCGCCCATCCAATCGGATTTTGGATGGCATATCATCAAACTCAAGGAGAAAAATCCCCCGCCACCCTATGATGAAGCGCTTCCCGAACTGCAAAACCGCATTCAGCGTGATGAGCGTTCCAGGCTGAGCCAGGAAGCGGTGATTGAACGGCTCAGGGAAGAATATGATTTTTCAGAGGACCGCCAGGCACTGGCTGTTTTTTATGACTTGGTGGATGAGTCAATTTTCAGGGGTGAGTGGGAGACAGACACCGAAGAGGATCTTGATCAACGGCTGGCGGAATTTGGCTCCAGGCAGCTGCTGCAAAGGGATTTTGCAAAGTATTTGCGCGACAGGCAGAGAAGGCACAATCCAACAGAAATCCCCAGCCACGTCCATCGCATGTATGAACAATTCATCCGCGATGAGATCATGGCTTATGAAGATGCCAGGCTGGAGGAAAAATACCCGGAATTCAAACGCATCGTTAAAGAGTACCATGACGGCATTCTCCTGTTTGAGATCACTGACCAGAAGGTGTGGTCCAAAGCCGCTAGGGATACCGTTGGATTAAAGGAGTTTTTCCACGACAGGCGAGAGCAATACGATGCGGATGAGCTGCATGAGGTTCGGGGCCTGGTTATTGCTGATTACCAGAACTACCTGGAACAAAAGTGGCTGGCCGATCTGCGCAAACGGTTCGAGGTTTGGGTGGACGAGGAAAGCCTGAACAATATTGTGATTGAATAATGGATAATCAATGACCAAAGTGTTTGCCATGGGACGATTCAGGGGCCTTAAAGTCATGACGGTGCTGACCCTCACGCTGGCAATGGCCTTTTCCTGCGACTTCTTTGAGTTGCG